>JALYNX010000331.1 GCA_030772935.1 Actinomycetota bacterium
TCGTTCACGGGCACACCTCAGCCCGGATCGGGCTCCAAATCGGGCACTCGGGGCGGAAAGGCTCCACCAAGTTGATGTGGGAAGGGGACACCGAGCCGCTCGACGACGGGAATTGGGAGATCGTCGCTCCCTCGCCCGTCCGCTATCGGCCGGACAGTCAGGTGCCGCGCCAGGCGACCAGGGAGGACATGGACCTGATTCGTGACCAGCATGTCGCCGCCGCGATCCGGGGCCACCGTGCCGGTTTCGACCTGCTCGAGCTTCATTTCGCACATGGCTACTTCGTCTCCAGCTTTCTCACTCCGCTGGCCAACGTGCGCACCGATGAGTACGGGGGATCCCTACCAAACCGCATGCGTTATCCCCTTGAGGTCTTCAGCGCGGTACGCGAGGCCTGGCCCCCGGAGAAGCCGATCTCGATTCGGATCTCCGCCACCGATTGGGTACCCGGCGGCTTCGAAGGCGACGATGCGGTGGCGCTGGCTGTCGAGCTCGAGCGACTTGGGTGCGACATCATCGACGTGTCGACCGGTCAGACCACGGCCGAGGCCACCCCCGATTACGGCCGTCTCTATCAGACGCCGTTCAGCGACCGGATTCGGCGCGAAGCGGGGATCCCCACCATGACGGTTGGGGCGGTGTCCAGCATCGACGATGTCCACAACATCCTCGTGTCGGGCCGCGCAGACCTCTGTGTCCTGGCCCGACCACATCTGGTCGATCCCTATTGGACGCTCAACGCAGCTATCGACCTCGGATACGCCGACTTCGATTTCCCGGTTCAGTACTTATCGGGGTTGAACGCGAGAAGACGCCACCAGGAGTCGGTTCCTCCCGACGTGTTCCGCGGATGATCTCAGCCGGTGGAGCTCGTTACCAAGTAGACCGTCGTGTCCGGGTCCCCTTCGGTGACGGAGATGCTGTAGCTCTCGCCGTCAACGCTCACGTTCCAAGTGACGCTGGCGGGGTTTGAGCTCGTGAAGGTGCTCGCATCGCCGCCGGTGCCGTCAACGAAGTCTTGATAGGTGGCCACCAGTGAGTCGTAATCCGAAGCGGGGTAGGTGAGGGTCAAGATTGCGTCCGCATCCTGGGTGAAGACCGACACCACGGTTCCGCCATCGGGGACTGGGATCGGGAATCCGTCCGGAACATCGCCACCGCCGATGACCGCAGAACCGCCGCCGTCCTCGTCCTCGACTTCGATGACGATAGACCCGTTGTTCTCGTCGATCTCGACGTCGCCTACGCCTTCCTGTTCCTCCAGCACCTCTTCGGCGATGTCGCCGGCGATGTCTTCTCCCGAGCACGCGGACAGGGCGAGTGTCAGCGCAGCGAGTACGACAGTGATCCTTCTGAATCGCATGTGAATTGGCCCCCTTTGGCTCGCCAAGAGGCTACCCGGCAGGCGGGTCCCCAGGAAACCGCGTCCTGACTCCGGGTTGGAATCTCGCGAAAACCCTGGCCTCCAACCCCACCTTCGTGGCAAACTGTCCGGACCAGAGAAAGGAGGTGGTCCTAAGTTGTTAGAAGGTTTACGGACTCTGGAGGTGGTCCAGCGCTGAGCGGCGCTGACCGCATGCGCCGCTCGTCCCTTCGGGACCGGTGGCGACTCCATCTCGGACCACCCTGCTCTGGCTACCGCGGCAATCGTCCACCCGCGGCGGATTGATCCGAAGCAACGCCTGGGCCGATTTGAGGAGCCCCCGGCGAACAACCGGGGGCTCTCTCACGTCTCGAATCCCCGGTCGGTCAGCCACCGGTCGTTGAAGACCTTCGAGAGATACCCTCGTCCCGAGTCCGGCAGGACAACCACTACGAGAGCATCGTGGTCCTCGTCGGCGATCTGAACGGCGGCATGAGCCGCCATCCCACAAGACCCCCCGACCAGGA
This sequence comes from Actinomycetota bacterium, assembly GCA_030772935.1. Lineage (GTDB taxonomy): Bacteria > Actinomycetota > Acidimicrobiia > Spongiisociales > ZC4RG35 > JALYNX01. The sequence goes on from JALYNX010000331.1 coordinate 1,891, forward strand.
TCCCCTCTTCCCGCGCCAGCCGCCTGGTCATGGCGAACGACTCGGCGTCGGTGACCTTCACCCAGCGATCGATAAGTTCGAGGTCGACAGTTACGGGATAGAAATCCTCCCCGACTCCCTCGACCGCATATTGATGGATCTCAGCCTGATCCTCGGCGGTGTAGATGGAGCCCTCCGGATCTGCTCCCACCACGACGAGCCCTGGCTTCATCTCCTTGAGGAACCGGCCGGATCCGCTGATCGTCCCACCGGTCCCGACTCCGACCACGAGGACGTCGATCTCACCGGATGTTTGGCGCCAGATCTCAGGCCCGGTGGTGTCGTAGTGGGCCTGGGGGTTGGCGGGGTTGGTGTACTGATCGGGATGAAAGGCGCCTTCGATCTCGCTCGCAAGCCTGCGGGCAACGCCGTAGTAGGAATCCGGATGGTCGGGAAGCAAGTCGGTCGGAGTGACGATCACCTCCACGCCATATGCCGTCAGCAGGTCCCGCTTCTCCTGGGAGACCTTGTCGGGGACGGTGCAGATCACTCGGTAGCCACGGACCGCGCCGACCATTGCCAGGCCGACGCCGGTGTTCCCCGAGGTCGGCTCGACGATTGTCCCGCCAGGTCCGAGGAGCCCCGCTTGCTCGGCAGCGTCGATCATCGAAACCGCGATCCTCTCCTTGACCGAGCCGCCCGGGTTCATGTGTTCGAGCTTGGCCACGAGATTGCCCGCCGGGTGAACCCGGCCCAGTCGAACCAGTGGCGTGTTGCCAATCGCTGCGACAATGTCGTCAAAGATCTCCATCGCCGGAGGAGGCTAGGCCCACCCGAATTGAGTCGGATCGCGGGGTGGTTCCTAACCTTGCCCTAGTGACCCGGATCGCCCGCTTCGCATGGTTCACCCTGGTTTTCAACGTGGGCGTGATATTGCTGGGCGCCCTGGTCCGGTCGACCGGCTCGGGGGCCGGTTGTGGCCGGTCCTGGCCGACCTGCCAGGGTGAGGTGCTCCCGGAGTTGGAGGGTGCCACCGCCGTCGAGTTCGCTCACCGTTCCGCCAGCGGGATCGCCCTGTTGATGGTCATTGCCCTTGCCGTCCTCGTCTGGCGTCAGGTGCCCTCAGGACAGCCGGCTCGCGGGGGCGCCCTGTTCTCGGTGGTGTCGATCGTCGCAGAGGCATTGATCGGGGCCATGATCGTCCTCGCCGAATGGGTGGCCGACGATTCTTCTCTCGCTCGTGTGGTCGCCGTCCCCCTTCACCTGGTCAACACGCTGTTCCTGCTCGGGGCGCTGGCACTCACTGCCTTCTGGCTATCCGGTGGCCGCCGCCTCTCACCGAAGTCGCAGCCTGCGATTTGGCGTTTTGTGGTCGTGGGCGGGGTCGCCATAGTCCTGCTGGCTGCCACCGGCGCAGTGACCGCGCTGGCCGACACTCTGTTCCCAAAGACGGGGACCGGTCTCGAGAAGACCGGTGAGGCTCATTTCCTCACCGATCTCAGGCTGCTCCACCCGTTCCTCGCGATCCTTGCCGCCTCCATCGGATGGTGGGCCTCGGGGCGGATCGAGGGCTCACGTTCCAAGGCGGCCCGAGCTTTGCCAGCCCTGGTGGGGTTGATGCTCATTACCGGGTCGCTCAACATCGTGCTCGGAGTCCCGGTGTGGATGCAGCTGGTTCACCTGCTGTTGGCAGACGCCCTTTGGGTTGCCTACGTCCTTGCCTCCGCCGAGGCGCTACAAGTCCCGATCGAAGTCAGTCAGCTCGTATAGCCACCCGTTCGTCACCCAAGAGATATCGGGGACCAGAGCCTTTCTCAGATACCGCGTCTGAAGGATTGAAAATGGCACAGGACTTGAGGGAGAGGCACCCACACCCGATGCAGTCGGTCAGTTCGTCGCGCAGGGCCTGTAGCTCGGCGATTTGATTCTCGAGTCGATTGCGCCACGATCTCGACAACCTCTCCCAATCGCGCTTGGTCGGGGTGCCTTCGTGGGGGAGGGTCTCCAGAGCTAATGAGACTTCGCCGAGTGAGAGGCCAACCTCCTGTGCAGCCCGGATCAGAGAGACCCGGCGCAGCGTCGCCCTCGGGTATCGCCTCTGGTTGCCTGACGTGCGATGCGAGGTGATGAGCCCGCGTGATTCGTAAAACCGGAGAGCAGAGGTGGCAACTCCTGCCCGCTCCGCCAGCTCCCCAATTGTCAACCATTCCATGGTGCAGCCTATCCCGACTTCAAGTGAACTTGAAGTTGCTTCCGAACTTCTTGGCGTGGGCGACCGGCTCCATCTCCTTCCTCCGGCTGGCGGAAACGCGGCTGGAGGGGTCTAGCCTCCGGGGATGTTCGACGAGCTGGGAGCTGGGGTCTATAGGCGGCGCTTCGAGTCCCTGGACCTGAACGTTGGAGTGGTGGTGGGCGAAGAGGGCGTGCTGATCGTCGACACCAGGGCGTCACATCGCGAGGCAGACCAACTGATCGATGAGCTCAAGTCGCTCACCGACCTTCCCGTGGTCTGGGTGGTCAACACTCACTGGCATTGGGACCACGTCTTCGGCAACTCTCGATTTCCCCATGCCGATATCTGGGGACATCGGCTCTGTCGCGACACGCTTCTGGAGAGACCCGCGGAAATGATCCAAGGTGCCCTCGACTCATTGAGAGGATATGGAGAGGACGCTCTGGCTGACCAGATCGAGGAGGTGGTCATCGTCCCTCCGGACGAGATCTTCGACGATTCCACCACCATCGACCTAGGTGGGCGAACGGTGGATCTCACCTATCACGGGCTGGCCCACACCGACGCCGACATCGTGATCAGGGTTCCTGATGCCGGTGTTGCTTTCTTCGGGGACATGCTCGAAGACGGAGCGCCTCCCAGCTTTAGCGACAGCTATCCGCTCCTCTGGCCCGAGACACTGGGCTTGGCCCTCGTTTCTTGGGATGGCCTGATGGTCCCGGGACACGGGGATGTGATGACCCAGGTCGAAGCCGGCTCCCAATTCGAGGAACTGAAAGAGGTGGCCCGGGTCGTCAACTTGTGCGTGGTGGAGAAGGTCCCATTGGAGGAGGCGGCACGGCTCGGGCCTTACTCTTCCGAGGTGATGACACATGCGCTGCGGCGGGCGCTCGAGGTCGCCGGCTCAGGCTGAGAGCTGGTCCCTGACCACTTCGGGGTCCGGTGTCGGCAGGTTGCAGACATTGCCGACGCATACATACGCCATGGTGATGCCGGCGTTCTCCCGCCCGGCGAGGAGCGGGATCCGGGATTCCGCCCCTGATGCCGTGGCCAGCACCACGTGGGGGCGGAAATGCTCCCAGTAGACGTTGGTGAGGTCACCCCGCTCAGGCCCGACTATTGCCAACTCGCGGGCTCTCTTGATGCTGTGGAGCACGGAAAGGTGGTGGCCCACCATCGACGGATAGCGCTCGATCAGGACCCCCGCCGCGGCCAGTGCAGCGATGGCGAGGTCCTTCAACTCCGCCTCCCCGGTGTAGGAGGAAAGGATGAGTAGAGCTTCGGCTGCCATTGCGTTGCCCGAAGGCAGCGGGTTGTCGCTGAGGCTCTTGGGACGCTTGATCAAGCTTTCGGCGTCAGCCGCGGTGTCGTAGAAGCCCCCAGACGGATCGCCGAACCGAACCGGCATCTCCCTGGTGATCCGCTCTGCAGTCTGGTACCACTCGTACTCGCCGGTGGCGGAGTAGAGAGCGAAGAGGCCGAGCGCCAGAGCGGCATGGTCCTCGAGGAATGCGGGGACCTTGGCCCGGCCCGCTCTCCACGAACGCATCAGGACGCCGTCGACGATCAAGTTCCCGACGAGGAATCGAGCCGTCGTCACCGCCGCCCCCAGGTAGCGGTCGTCGTCGAGGGCGGCCCCTGCTTCAGCGAGCGCCCGGAGAGCCAGCCCGTTCCAGGAGGCGACGACCTTGTCGTCGAGCCCGGGTCGGACCCGGAGCCCGCGGACGGCGAGAAGCCGCTCTCTGATGGATTCGATCCGTTCGGTCCAGGGATCGGCAGTGGGCCGATAGAGGATGTTGGATCCCTCGAAGTTGCCGTGAGGGGTGGCGCCGAAGAATCGGGCAGCCTCCACGCCGTCCTCGTCGCCGAGGGCAGAATTCAACTCGGAGACCGTCCACATGTAGAACTTGCCCTCCACTCCTTCCGAATCGGCGTCCTCGGCGGAGAAGAAGCCTCCATCGGGGTGGCGCATGTCGGTGAGGAGGTAGTCCAGTGTCTTGCGCGCTACTTCGAGCAGTCGGGGATCACCCAGCTCTTTGCCGGCCCACAGGTAGATGCGGGCGAGTTGTGCGTTGTCGTACAGCATTTTCTCGAAATGGGGCACCCGCCACTGTTCGTCCACCGAGTACCTGGCGAAGCCACCTCCCAAGTGGTCGTGGATCCCCCCGTCGGCCATCTCCTGAAGTGAGATCCGCAGCATCTCGTCGGCTCGGGAGGCCCAAGCCTCGCCGCGTGCCCGAAGCAGGAACTCGAGGATTGGCTGTTGGGGGAACTTGGGGGCGTCCCCGAATCCCCCATTGATCGGGTCGAAGGACTCGCCGATCTCCAGGTACCCGCCTTCAAGTGCCTCTTCCGAAGGGAGGCCATCGGTGGCCGGGATGTTTCGGTTGATCGCCTCGGTCAGGCGAGCCGATTGGTCGAGGACCTCCTCCCTGCGGTTCGCCCAGGCGTCCGACACCCCAGCCATCACCCGGCCAAAGGAGGGCATCCCGTGGCGATCGGTGGTCGGGAAGTAGGTGCCGGCGTAGAAAGGTCGTCCCTCGGGGGTCAGCCAGACCGTCATCGGCCAACCACCCCGGCCGGTCATCGCCTGAACGGCCTCCATGTAGATGGAATCCACATCGGGTCGTTCCTCGCGATCCACCTTCACGTTGACGAAGAGCCGGTTCATGACCTCGGCCGTCTCCGGGTCCTCGAAGGACTCGTGTGCCATGACATGACACCAATGACAGGCGGAGTATCCGACGCTGAGCAAGACCGGCAGGTCGCGTTGGCGTGCTTCGGCAAACGCCTCGTCACCCCACTCATGCCACTCCACAGGGTTGTCCTTGTGTTGCAGCAGGTATGGCGATGATGCGTTGCCGAGACGGTTGGGCACGAGGGGGACCGTACCCCGCCTGGCGCTGTGTGGGCCTAGGGAGGGACGGGGGTCGGTCCGAATCGCTAGCTTCGCCCCATGGCCGATGTCGACCTCGGAGAGCTGTACCAGTCAGCCGAAAGACGCTGGCTTCAGCATTGGCTCGATGGGCCCACCCTTCCCGGGAACCCTCTCCGCCGCGGCGACCTGGCGCCTGACCTCGAGTTGAGGGCCGAGGATGGCTCGCCGGTGACCCTGAGTTCATTCTGGTCGCAGCAGCCGGCCCTGTTGATCCTATGGCGGCATCTGGGCTGTGGTTGTGGCCTGGAGCGAGCTGCGCAGCTTCAAAAGGAGTATCCGACCTATGTCTCCGCCGGACTCGGCGTGGTGATCGTGGCGCCCGGGGATCCGGAGCGGGTAGCTGTGTACAAGGAGAGATACGAGCTCCCGGCTGTCATGCTCGCCGATGCCGACTATTCGACGCACCGCGCTTTCGGGCTCGGTCATTGGTCGCCTGAGCAGGTCCTCTACGACGCCCCTGACGACTTCTGCGACCTCACAGAACAAACCGGTATCGAATTCCAAGACCAACGGCGCGCCCTCGGCCGACCGTTGGTGGATGATCCCTGGATGCAGGCCGGGGAGTTCGTGATCGGGGTCGACGGGGTGATTCGAGTCGCCTATCCCTACAACTACTGCGAGGACTTCCCCGACCCGCGGATCTTCACTACCGCGGCCCGGCTGGCCGGTTAGGCGTCAGTTCCGCCGCTGAGAGCGGCCGCGACACCAAGTCCGGTGTAGATGGTTCCCGCGACATAGCTCTGACCCTGGCGCCATTTCTCGGTTCGGAGGAAGCGCGCCCCGGTACCGGTCACCAGTGCATAGGCGCTGTCGCTGACCAGCCCGGCGGCGATGAACACCCCGCCCAGCACGATGAGCTGGAGCGCGGTGTCGCCAGGCGCGGGGTCGACGAACTGTGGCACGAAGGCAAGGAAGAACACGGCCGTCTTCGGGTTGAGGATGTTGACTATTGCGCCCTGCCAGAAGATGCGTCGGGTCGACATTGGCTCCAGTCCTGTGGCAGCTTCCGGCTTGCCTGCCGATCGGAACGCCATGACTCCGAGGT
>JALYNX010000332.1 GCA_030772935.1 Actinomycetota bacterium
ACCTCGAGGCGCTCGAGGTCGAGTTGGTGGCGTTGCTGGCCGAGGTCAGACAACAGCCGGAAGCCGACCCGACCAAATTGCTCCAGGTCTTCAACGAGGTCTCTCGGGTCCGCGGCGAGATCGAGCAGCTCCAGGGACAGCTCAACTATCTCAACGATGTGGTCTCCCTGGCCACGGTCTCGATCTACCTGGCTCCCACACCGGCGGCGGTGCCAATCGTCGAAGAGACCTGGGCTCCTCTGCAAGTAGCGCGTGACTCGCTGCGCAATCTGGTCAGCGGGCTGCAGGAGATCGCCGAGTTGGGCATCAACTTCGCTCTCTACGTGCTGCCATTGCTCCTGGTGACCCTGGGCATCCCGCTCCTGGCCCTCTACCTGATCTATCGGTGGTGGAAGAAGCGCCGACCGGTCACATCACCGACGGCGCCGTCGGAGCCTCCGGCTCCGATCCCACCGGCGACCGATGAAGAGACTCAGGGGTGAATGAAGAACAGGGCTCCATGTGGAGCCCTGTTCTCTAACCCTTGGCGATCGCCAGGTAGTCGGTGAAGTTGATCTCATAGTCACCGGTGTCCTGGATGACTTCGAGATCGGCCTCCTCGGTTGCTGCGTAGAACTCGACCACCTCGGAGTCGACGAAGGTCAGAGCCGCGGCATTCGGGCTGCCGTAGTAGTTGAAGTTGGTGAGGGCGGCCCCGTTCTCGGCATCGAGGATGAAATTGATGAAGGTGAAGGCCGTGCACGGGTGCTCGGCACTCACCGGAACCACCATGTTGTCGATCCAGAGAGTCGCTCCCTCCTCAGGAAGGATGTACTCGTAGTCGTCGGGGTTCTCAGCAGCGCCGATGCCTGTGATCATGTTCCCCGAGTACCCGTGTGACACCGGCACCTCGCCGTTGGCCAGCGATTCCTCGTATTGGTCGGAGTCGAAGGTGGCAATCCCCGGCAAGGCCGCGGAGATCGTGTCTGCGGCCTCCTGAAGGTGCGCCAGGTCGGTGTCGTTCAACGAGTAGCCGAGATATTTCAGGGCGGCACCCATCGTCTCCCTCGGGTCGTTGAGCACCGACGCCCCGCTCGGGTAGGTCGCCGTCAGCTCGGGATCGAAGATCAGAGCCCAGCTTCGAGGGAAGTCCTCCCCGATGAGCGACTTGTTGACGCCGAGTCCCGTGGTCCCGTACTGATAGGGAGCCGAATACTCGTTGCCCTCGTCATAGGGAAGGGTGGTGAATCGCTCCCCCAAATTGGCCATATTGGGCACCGCGTCGGCGTTGATCGGGTTCAGGAGGCCCTCCTGGATCATGATCCCCACCATGTAGTCGGAGGGCACGATCACGTCGTAGCTGGCTCCCGCCTGGAGCTGGGCGAGCATCGCCTCGTTCGACTCGTAGAAGTCCTCGACGATATCTACGGCGAACTCCTCCTTGAAGGCGGTGATCAGCTCCGGATCCATGTAGTCAGACCAGTTGTAGAAGTTGAGGTCACCGTCCACCTGACCCAGCGTGCAGGCAGCGGCGCCGCCGTCGGTCTCGCCACCATCGACCGAGGTCCCGTCAGGGCCTTCCCCGGCGTCATCACCACCGCAAGCTGTCATCGCCAGGGCGAGCACGACAAGCGTGACCACGAATCTCGCCGATTTCTTCATCTCTTGACTCCTCCGGATCTCGTTGCATCGAGGGTAAACCGTCGATTCTCCTCTCGGAGTGCCGGGCTTACCCTCATCGTCTCAATCGTCAGCCATCTCCAACTTCAGAGCCTCAGCGTCAGCCAGCTTCTGGCCGCGTGTCACGCTGCCACGCTGGAATCCGAGCGAGATTCCGACCAGCACCATCGACGCAACCAGCATCACGGTGCTCACCGCATTGATCAGCGGGGTCACCCCCCTGCGGACCAAGCCGAAGACATAGACCGGGAGCGTGGTGGACCCCGAACCCGAGACAAACTGAGTCACCACCACATCGTCGAGGGAAAGAGTCAAAGCGAGCAAGGCTCCACCAGCCACACCGGGGGCGATGAGAGGCAGCGTCACCCGGCGGAAGGCCTGCCATCTCCCGGCGTAGAGGTCCGCCGCCGCCTCCTCGAGAGAATCGTCGAGTTGAGCCAGCCGGGCCCGAACCACCACCGCCACGAACGAGATGCTGAATGCGATATGGGCCAGGGTGATGGTGAGAAGACCGGTGTTGAGCCGAACGCCGAACAGGTTGTCGATGATCCCGAAAGCCTGGAAGAAGAAGATGAGCAGCATCACCGCCATCGTGACGTCGGGGATGATGATCGGGAGATACGCCAGCCCGTCCAGCGTCCCCCGTCCCCTGAAACGGTAACGCTCCAATGCAATCGCCAGCAGGGTGCCGATCACCGTTGAGACGATGGTCGAGAAGAAAGCGACGATCAGGGAGTTGCGCAGGGCAGAGGTGACGTTGTCGTTCTGGAACATCTCCCCGTACCAGCGGAACGAGGCATGGGTCCAGATCGCCACGTTGTTGTTGTCGTTGAACGAGAAGAAGATGAGGACCAGGATCGGGGCGTAGAAGAAGACGTAGAGGATCCAGGCGTTGACCCCCAGCAATCGATCCACGAGCCTCTTCGGGGCGGTTCCCTCGTTCACAACGTCTTGGCCCCGGCTCTGAAGTAGTACACCGTCGCCAGCAACATCACGAACATCACCCCGAACGAGAGAGCTGACCCAAAGGGCCAGTTCCGGGCTGCCAGGAACTGACTGACTATGTAGTCACCGATGCCGACCGTCTTGGCCCCACCGAGGAGCGCGGGCGTCACATAGGTGCCCAGCGACGGGATGAAGACCAGGATCGATCCTGCGATGACCCCAGGCATCGACAGAGGAAGGGTCACCTTTCGAAAGGCGGTCCACCCATCGGCGTACAGATCCCGAGCCGCCTCGACCAGCCTCCAGTCCATGCGCTCCAATGCGGCGTAGAGCGGCAAAACCATGAACGGCATGAACCCATAGACCAGCCCGATCAGCACCGCGCTATTGGTGAAGAGGAGACGGATCGGGTCACCACCGAGGCTCTGGCTCAACTGCGAAATCGGCCCGTCCGATCCGAGGAGGACTCTCCAGGCGTAAGTCCGCACCAGAAAGTTCGACCAGAAGGGGATCATCACGAAAATCAACATCAGATTGCGCACCCGGGGCGTCCTGGTGGCGATGAAGTAGGCAAACGGATACGAAAAGAGCAGGCAGATCGCGGTGGTCAACGCCGCCCGGACCAGGGAGCGAACGAAAATGGCGAGGACATCTGGGCTGAACAGACGCTCGTAGGTCTCCAGGTTCCATTCGGCGAGGACCGTCTGACCCGTCGATGACCTGGTGGCGAAGGAGTAGACGAAGACCAGGATCAGCGGGATCGCAAAGAACAGAACCAGGTACACCGCCGCCGGTAGTGCGATCAGGAATCCACGCCTCGACTCGGCCCGAATCGCGGCCTGTTCCAACTCCGGCGTCACCGGGGCCGTGGTCATCAGGCCATCACGAGGTTCGCCGCCTGTGGGCTCCACACCAGATAGGCCTCTTCCCCGATGTCATAGAGCTCGACCCCCGGGCGGTTCTCCTCCTTGACCTCGATCTGGGGACCCAATCCGGCGTCGACGTCGTAGAAGTAGACGTCACCGAAATACATCCGCCTGGTGATGCGAACCCGGAGCCGGTTGTACCCGGAGGGCAGTTCCTCGTCGAGGTCGAAGAGTGAAAGTCGCTCGGGACGCAGGGCAAGGGTCACCTCGGCGCCGGCCTGACCCCCGCCGGTGGGAACAGCGACCTCCACCCCACTGCCGAGACGAGCCGTATCCGGACCGACGATCGTTGCGTCGAGGAGGTTGATCTCACCGATGAAGTCGGCGACGAATCGGGAGGTGGGTGTCTCGTAGATCTCCTCGGACCGACCGACCTGGAGCAGCTTGCCCTCGTTCATAACCCCGATTCGGTCGGACATGGTGAGTGCCTCTTCCTGGTCGTGGGTCACGTAGACGAAGGTGATCCCGACCCTGGTCTGGAGGTCCTTGAGCTCGACCTGCATCGCCTGGCGCAGCTTGAGATCGAGAGCGCCCAGGGGCTCGTCGAGCAACAACACCTCGGGCTCATTGACCAGAGCACGAGCCAAAGCCACTCTTTGCTGCATGCCGCCGGAGAGCTGGCTCGGTTTGGCGTCGGCTCTCTTGCCGAGCTGCACCTGATCGAGGACTCGTTTGACCCGATCCGCGATCTCGGATTTCTCGACTTTCTTCATCTGAAGCCCGAAAGCCACATTCTCAGCGACTGACATGTGGGGAAACAGCGCATAGGACTGAAAGACGGTGTTGATCGGGCGCTCGTTCGGCGGTTTCAACGCCATCTCCGTGCCGTGGACCCGAACACTGCCCTCGGTTGGGAACTCAAAGCCGGCGATCATGCGCAAGGTGGTGGTCTTCCCGCATCCCGACGGCCCAAGCAGAGAGAAAAACTCGCCGTCTTCGATGCTGAGGTCCAAGCCGTCGACCGCCACCATCTCGTCACCAAAGCGCTTGGTGACACCAGTCAGCTCCACAGCCGGGTTGGCCATCAATCCTCCTCGTAAACCGCCTGTCCGCCCACGATGGTCATGGCGACCTTGGTGTCCCGAATCGGACCCTCCTCTTTCGTCGGGTCCCGGTCGAGAACCACCAGGTCGGCGAGCTTACCCACCGCGACCGTCCCCGAGTCGGCCTCCCGATGGTTGACATATGCGGATCCAGAAGTGAACCCGGCCAGGGCATCGGCGAAGCTGATCCGCTCGTTGGGGTTGAGCGGCGGCAGGTCGGGCTCATGCCAATTCGATCGGTTCACCGCAACATCGATTTGGGCTAGGACGTTCGCGGTTGACACTCCCCAGTCCGAGCCCATGGCCAGGGTGGCGCCCGCCCGCAGCAGACTGCCAAACGGATATTGCCAGCTGCTCCGCTCCGGACCGATGACCGGTTTCGTCAATTCGGTTTGATATCCGCCATCAGCAGCCCATAAGGCCTGGGCGTTGGCGGTCACGCCCAGGGTCGTGAAGCGAGGAATGTCATCGGGGTGAACCACTTGGATGTGGGCGATGTGATGCCGGTTTCCGCTCGGACCATTGGTCGCCCGAGCCGCTTCGACAGCGTCCAGGGCATGCCGAACCGCGGCATCTCCGATGGCGTGGAAGTGACAGGAGAACCGCAGGGCATCGAGGCGGACCACGATCTCGTTGAGTTCCTGGGGAGCGATGAAATCGATTCCGGTATCGGTCGCGTTCCCGTCGACATAGGGCTCGAGCAGGCTGGCCGTGCCGTTCTCGATCACTCCATCGAGCATCAATTTCACCGTCAGTGGCTGATACCCACCTTCAGGCTCCGACCTCATCTCCTTAAACCGCTCGATCTGGTCAAGACCCCGCCGACGGTCCCACCAGAGCGCACCGACGGCTCGTCCGACGAGCTCCCCCGAGGCGGCAAGACTCCTGTAGGCGTCGTGGGTCAGTTGGTCCACATGGGCGTCCTGCCATGTCGTGATCCCCTTGGACAGCAGATAGCTCTGACCGGCCAGGATGCCGCGGCGCACATCCTGCAAGGTGTCCTCGGGTGATATCTCCTGCATCATGTTGGCCGCACCCTCATGAAGGGTTCCCTGCGGAGAACCGTCGGGATTGCGCTCGATACGACCGTCCCCGGGGTCCGCGGTAGCTGAGTCGATTCCTCTCCGCGCCAGAGCGAGGCTGTTCACCCAGGCTCCGTGCCCGTCGGTGTTGTAGAGAAAGACCGGACGGTCGGGCACGACCCAGTCGAGCAATTCCTTTGCGGGGCAACCTCTCGGGAACCAGTCCTGAGACCATCCGGCACCGATGATCCACGGTTCGTCGGGCCGATCGGCTGCGTAGCGGGCGATGGCGTCCAGGGCCTGGGAAGCGTCGTCGCAGTCGCTCAGCGAGCAACGAAGCAGGTCGAGACCGCTGCTCCCGGGGTGCACGTGGGCGTCCTGGAATCCGGGTGTCAGCAGACGCCCGGCAAGATCTACCACTTCGGTCTGGGCTCCGATGTGCTCCGAGACCTCGTCTTCCGAACCCACCGCGAGGATCCTGCCGTCAGTGACCGCCACCGCCCTGGCCACCGATCGATTGGCATCGGAAATGAAAACCGGGCCATTGAGAAAGACGAGGTCGGCAGGCATGGGGCGGTCGAGGCTAGCCAAACGGAACCCGGGTACTCTGC
>JALYNX010000333.1 GCA_030772935.1 Actinomycetota bacterium
CGACGACGATGGTGACCAGTTCCAGAACCATCCAACGAGTCTGCCATCAGGTCTGGCCCCGCGATCGATCAGTTTCGGAGAAACCGTCGCCGCAATGCCTCCGTACCATGAGGTGGTCCATCCAGACTCGAAGAGGAGGTATCCGCAATGAGTGACACGCAGAAGCCCGCCAAGAAAGTCGTCTTCACGGAAGAGGAACGAGCCGCGATGAAGGAGCGCGTCCAAGAGCAGAAGGCGGCTGCCCGCCGTGGCGCGGACGCGAACTCTGAAAGCGAAGTGCTCGCCAAGATTGCCGAGATGCCGGAACCGGATCGCACCATGGCCCAGCGGATCCATGGTGTGATCAAAGCCAGCGCGCCAGCCCTCTCGGCGAGGCTCTGGTACGGGCAGCCCGCCTATGCCAGGGATGGCAAGGTCGTTTGCTTCTTCCAGCCCGCGCAGAAGTTCAAGACGAGATACTCGACATTGGGCTTCAGCGACGAGGCGAACCTCGACGAAGGCGCCATGTGGCCGACCTCCTTCGGTTTGACAAAGCTGACCGCCGCTGACGAGAAGAGGATCGGCGCCCTCGTGAAGAAAGCTGTGAGCTGAGGACCGAGCTCACCACTGCCACTAGGAATCAACAGGGCGAGGGGCATGTGGAACCCATCGCCTCGGCCGAGTTTCCGGGCTGGGGGTTGCCTCCGGGTTTGCCGATCATCCCGTTCCGTGACGAGATCGTCCTACGACATGGTCAAAGAGGGACGCTGACAGTAGATGGTCCCCAGGCGTCTGCTGCTTAAGGTGGCGCCATGCCGGAAGTCTCCCTCGTAACTGCCAGCTTCGTCACCCGCGAGCTCGGGTTCGGCCCCCTACGCGACTGGGGCCAAGGTGACTCGGCCACCCAGGCGTTCTTCGCCCCTATCGAGACCTATGAGGTGCGGTTCAACCGGCTTCTCGACGACATCCTCGCCATCGGCTTCCGGACCATCGACCTCTGGGGGGCGCACCTGCATTACGAGTGGGCCACGGACTCTCATTTCGCCATCGCCCGCGAAGCTCTCGACCGTCACGCCATCACGGTCAACAGCCTCGCGGCTTGGTGTAGCTCCCGGGAGGCCCTCGAGGGCTTCTGCCGTGTCGCCGGCGAGGTGGGGAGCCACATGATCGGTGGCGGGTCCTCCCTGCTCACCGACGATCGCGACTACGCCCTCGGTGTCCTCTCCGATTGCGGCATCCGTTTCGCCATAGAGAACCACCCAGAGAAGTCGACCGCTGAAGTGCTCGATGTCATCGGGGACTCGGAAAGCCTCGGGTCCTGCGCCGACAGCGGGTGGTGGGCGATCCAGGGGGTTCACCCACCGACGGCCTTCCGTGAGCTCGGCGCCCGGATCCTCATGGTCCACCTCAAAGACGTCGAGGCCACCACCGGGAAGGGGAGACGTCCCGGCACGGGTGACGCCGATATCGCCGGATGTCTCCGAGCCTTGACCGAGGTCGGCTACGAGGGTGCTCTGGGGCTCGAGCACGAGCCCGACGGGTGGGATCCGACTGAGGACCTTCGTGTCGGCTTCGAGATCCTCACCGAGTGGGCGGAGACGAATTGATCGAGGCCGTGATTGTCGGTTGCGGCAACATTGCCGAGCGATACGCCGCCGATCTCCTGCGCAATCGGGTGGTCGACCTCGTCGGCTTCCACGATGTCGACTTCGCGCGCACGGAACGTTTCGCCACCGAGTTCGGGGGCACTCCTCATCGCAGCATGGACGATGCGATCGCCGCCGCAGACCTGGTCATCAACCTGACGATTTTCGAATCGCACTACCCGGTGACCAAGGCAGCGCTGTCCGCCGGGCGTCACGTCTACACCGAGAAGCCTTTGGCGTTGAGCCTCGACCATGCGCTGGAACTGGGTGCACTTTCGGAGGAGCAAGGGGTGCGGTTGGCATCGGCGCCATTCACCTTCATGGGGGCGGCCCAAGGCCTCGCCATCGACTGGGTTCGTTCAGGTCGGCTGGGTGAGGTCCGGGTCGTGTACGCGGAGGTCAACCACGGCCGCATCGAGACCTGGCACCCGAATCCGGAACCGTTCTATGCCGCAGGGCCGATGCTCGACGTGGGCGTGTATCCGCTGGCGATCCTGACTGCGGCGCTCGGGTCGGTAAGCACGGTCCGGGCCATGTCCTCGACGGTGCTCCCCGGGCGCAGCGACCTGGGCGGTGAGGCGTTCACGCCGGCATCACCCGACTATTGGCTGGTCGAGCTGGTGCATGTCGGCGGGGCGCGGGTCAGGCTCTCTGTGAATTTCTACGTGCGGGGCGACGAAGGGATCACTTTCCATGGTGACGACGGTTCGCTCGCCCTCGCTTCGTGGTTCCAGCCCAGCACGCAGCTCCTGCACACCCCTTACGGTTTCGGCAGCGAGACGGTGGCGGTTCCCGCGGCCCCGGACGAGGTGGACTGGTCGATTGGGGTGGCTGAGGTCGTGACATCGATCGAGGAGGATCGCCCCTCCCGCCTCAACTCCGACCAGGCGGTGCACATGGTCGACATCCTCGAGGCGGTCGCCAAATCAGCTGCTGAGGGCGAACCCGTTGCCCTCACCACCAAGGTCGAACCGGTGTGAACCCGAAGGGCCTTCTCGAAAGACCCCAGATCGAAAACTTGAAAGACCCGTGGCGACCCCGACCCAGCCAGGGACCGAGTTTCCACACGGGGGGGATGCCCTTATACTTTGGTGTTCCCGCGAACCCCCTAGGGGTGTAGCTCGAATTGGTAGAGCGCCGGTCTCCAAAACCGGAGGATGGGGGTTCGAGTCCCTCCGCCCCTGCCAGGCTTGACTCAAACGAGGCTTAGGAAGAACTGATGAATCGAGAGATGCGCCGCATTCAGGAGCGTGAAGAGCGACTCCAGAAGAAGCAGGACACAGGCAAGGACAAGGCCTCGCGTCGTGCTGCCGCGCTGCAAGCGAAGCCTCAGGCTGCGGAGCGCAAGTCTTTCTTCCGTCGTCTCGGGGGCTACCTGCATGAGGTTCGCCAGGAGCTGCGCAAGGTCACCTGGCCCACACGGGAGCAGATGATCGCGTTCACGACGGTCACCGTCGTCACCTGCGTGGTCCTCACCGGTGTCGTGTTCGGGATCGACGTCGCCATGAAAGAGTTCGTCTTCTTCCTGCTGAGGTCCTCGTGATGGCGGACACCGTGGAAGCAGTGGAGATCGCAGAGGTAGAGCCCGAAGATCTGGTCATCGAGGAGGTCGAGGCGCCTAAGCCGATCAGCCCCTACGACCTGCCGGGCGATTGGTACGTGATTCATTCCTACTCGGGCTACGAGAACAAGGTGAAGGCCAATCTCGAGACCCGGATCCAATCGATGCACATGGGCGACCGCATCTTCGAGGTTCACATCCCGATGGAGGACGGCGTCGAGTTCAAAGCCGGCAAGAAGGTCACTGTCCCCAAGAAGGTCTTTCCCGGGTACATCCTGGTGCGGTTGACCCTCGACGTCGATTCGTGGTACGCGGTCCGGAACACACCGGGCGTCACCGGTTTCGT
>JALYNX010000334.1 GCA_030772935.1 Actinomycetota bacterium
CCCTGCTCGGCCCCAATGGAGCCGGCAAGACCACCACGATTGAGATCCTGGAGGGTTTCCGGCTGGCGTCCGATGGCGAGATCCGAGTGCTCGGGGTCGATCCCACCCGTGGAGATGAGGAATGGAGGGCGCGGGTCGGTGTTGTCCTCCAGTCCTGGCGTGACCACGCCCGGTGGACTCCCAGGGAACTGTTGACTCATCTCGGACGGTATTACCTGCCTTACTCCACTCCCGACAGGGTCCGCCCCTATGACGTCGAGCAACTGATCTCGATGGTTGGGATCGAGGAGCATGCGGAGCAGAAGATCCGCACCCTGTCCGGGGGTCAGCGTCGACGGCTCGACGTCGCAGTCGGGATCATCGGGCGCCCCGAGTTGCTCTTCCTCGATGAGCCAACAGCCGGTTTCGACCCGCAAGCCAGAAGAGAGTTTCACGACCTCGTCCATCGTCTCTCCGATCTCGAAGACACCACCATCCTCCTCACCACCCACGATCTCGACGAGGCTGAGAAGCTGGCCGATCGGATCCTCATCCTGGCCGCGGGCCACATCGTCGCCGATGGCAGTGCCGACCAACTCGCCCGCCAGGTGACCCGGGAGGCCGAGGTGCGATGGAGCCGAAACGGTGAGAAGTTCGTGCACTCCACACCCGATGCCACCGGGTATGTCCGCAGCCTGCTGGCGCAGCACGACGACATCGGCGACCTCGAGGTGCGCCGCGCCACCCTCGAGGACACCTACATCGCCATGGTTCAGCAACACGAGACCGGACATCCCGACCAGGCGGCGTCTGCATTCGAGGAGGTCACAGCATGAACCCCAGGGCCAATGCGATCCGCACCGGCATCCAACGGGGGTGGACCGAGTTCAACCTCAGTCTCCGCAGCCCCCAAGACCAGGGCTTCTTCATTTTCATGGCGCTCTTCGTCGTCGGCTACCTGTTCCTCAACCGGAACAACGAAGTTGAGGGAACCACCCTGCTCTACCCGACGGTGGCGATGCCCAGCATCCTTGGGGCGCTGGTGGCGTTCAGCATGATCATTGGGCCGGCCTACGTAATCGCCATGGAACGGGAGGACGGGACCCTGCTCCGGGCCAAGGCAGTGCCCAACGGGGTGCTGGGGCAGGTGACCGGTCATGTCGTGAGCAACACTCTCGGCATCCTTCCGTCTTTTGTAGTGATCCTCATCCCTGGCCTGTTCTTGTTCCCGGGCCTGATGTCCAACGGAGCCCAAGGCTGGTTCACCGTCCTCTGGGTGACCCTGCTCGGGATCCTGGCCACCCTGCCCATCGGCATGGTCATCGGCTCGTTGGCGCCCGGAGTGCAGAAGGTGGGGACCTGGGGGATGCTGCCGTTCTTCTTCCTCACTGCCATCTCCGGGATCTTCTTCCCCATCCAAGGGCTGTGGCAATGGCTCCAGGTTGTCGCCCAGGGCTTCCCGCTCTATTGGCTTGGAATGGGGATGCGCTCGGCATTCCTGCCCGACGCGGCAGCAACATTGGAGGTCAACGGCTCATGGCGAACCGGTTGGACAGTCCTGGTGTTGGCGCTTTGGGCCACCGCCGGGCTCTTGGTGGCCCCTGTGGTGATACGGCGCATGGCCCGTCGCCAGTCGGGGTCCCAGGTGGAGGCGGCGCGGGAGCAGGCGTTGCAGTGGATTAGGTGAGCGAGACGGTCCACAACCGGATCGCGATGCTTCGTGCAGAACGCGGCATCTCCCGAAGGCAGCTCGCTGGTGCGCTCGGGGTCCATTATCAGACAATCGGCTATCTCGAGCGCGGCGAGTACAGCCCCAGTCTTCATCTCGCCCTTCAGATCGCCGAGTACTTCGAAGTGCCGCTGGAGGTGGTTTTCTCCAAGTCCCCGTTCCCCAGGATCGGGAGCATCAACCGATCGGCCTGAAATGAGTGCGCCGTTACAGTCAGTTGGTTGAGATCAATCACCACCATCTATGCCAGGATCATCGGCGTCGCGGTTTGCCTGTACGGCGGGTGGATGTTCCTGGGCAATCTGATCGTGGCTCTCGTGGGAGAGGATGGGTACAGCGAGAGTTGGGTACTTCCATTAGTCCTTGTTGCTGCATCTCTTGGCGTGTCGGGGGCGGTCCTCTTTCTGCTCAGCTTTGACGGTTCGTCAAGATGGCGGACCCGCACCTGGCGCATCAGCGGCTGGTCAGGAATGATCCTGTGTCTGCTGCTCCCGACGAGCCTCTCGTTTACCCTCTTGCCGCTCGCCGCGCTGGCCGCTTTGACTTTAGGTATGAAGCCATCGCCGCCAGCAGGCCCGGGCGAGGTTGCCGCAGCTTCGGGATGATGGCGGTCAGCCGGCCTCGAGTCGGGTGTTGAGCGCGGTGAGTGACTCCACTAGTGCCTGGCGCTGGTCGGCGTGGAGCCGCACATAGCTGCGCATCGGAGGCAGGGCCAGGCTGACGTACGAGGCCCCCATCAGTTCGACCGTCGTTGTCCATTCCCCGTCGGCTCGGTCCACGTCGAAACGGGTGAAGTCGAGCACCATCGCTGCTGAGGTGAACGACTCGGCCGTGGCGATTTTCTCGGCGAGTCGGCGGATCGTCTCATCACCGCTCGACACCTCCACAGC
>JALYNX010000335.1 GCA_030772935.1 Actinomycetota bacterium
CTATTGGTGCATCTCACCCATGGGTTGATCGAGTCACATTTCCACTTCTTCGTCGTGATCCCTCTGATCAGCCTCTATCGAGACTGGCGGCCACTGGCGGTAGGGCTCGGATATGTCGTCATTCATCACTCCGTCGTCGGTGCCATGGCGCCGGCAGACGTCTTCAACCACCCCGCAGCGCTGGCTCACCCGATTCGGTGGGCAATCGTGCACGGGATCTACGTGATGGCCCTGACCGCGGTGATAGTTGCCTACTGGCGATTCTCCGAGAGCCTCGAAGGTGCCCTGGCTCGTGAGGAGGGGTTGAGAAGGGGGGTCGAGGCCGAGAAGCTCACGTTGGAGACGGAGCGTCTCGAGCACCTCGTCCGTTCCAAAGACGAATTCGTGGCCTCGGTGAGTCACGAGTTGCGGACTCCACTGTCAGCAGTCCTGGGATTTGCCGAAATATTGCGAGATGATCAGGTCGACCTATCCCCAGCGGAGAGAGCCGAGCTCACCACCACGATCGCACGAGAAGCCTATGACCTGGCGGGCATCGTGGAAGACCTGTTGGTCGCGGCCAGGGCCGAGATCGACTCGATTCACATCAGCCAGGTGGTGGTGGATGTCGGGGCCAACTGTGCTCAGGTAGTGGAGGTCCTACCCGAGATCGATCAAGCTCGCATCGCGGTCTCCGAGCCCACGGAACGGGTGAGGGCAATCGGCGACCCGGTAAGGCTCCGTCAGATCGTCAGGAACCTGATCACCAATGCCATCCGCTATGGAGGCGACACCGTGGTCATCGAGTACGAGGCCCGCGACGATCGGGTCGTCCTCCGTATTCGGGACAACGGCGACGTGATTCCGCCTGCGGCCCACGAAAGGATCTTTCTTCCCTATTTCAGTGCACATGACGCCGGGTCTCGACCGTCGTCGGTCGGCCTGGGTTTGACGGTCTCCCGACAGCTGGCGGAAATGATGGGTGGGCATCTCACCTACACCCACGAAGGTGGGTGGAGCGTCTTCGAGCTCGACCTACCCGCGTTACAACCCACCGGGAACGTCGACGATCCCCTGGGCCAGCCGGTCGGAGCAGATGCCTAGAGGTCGGTCTCTGCCGGCCGTGAGCCTCCCTGGACCGCGCCTCGCAGCTCGGCATCCTGAATCGGTTTGATCACCCAAGCGTCGGCACCGGCTCGCTTGGCCAGGAAGGTATCGGCGGACCGGTCGAGGAGAAGCACTGTTCTCGGTCGAGGCCCGGTTTGGAAAGCGGCTCGGATATCGCGGATGACAGCCATTCCACCCATGCTCCGAACCTGCATGTCGACGAGCACCGTATCGACTCCGCCCTCAGCGGCCTTGGTGGCTGCTTGAGTGGGGTCGTCCGTGGTCTCCACCTCCCAGCCGCCGAGCGACAGGGAGGCGAGGACTTCGTTGACAACCCACGGTGTGTCACAGACGAGAAGAGCCTTGGGCATCGGCCGGGGACGTTAGCCAAGCTTGGGCATGGGATTTCTGCCGGCAACGGGCTTCTAACCTCAAACGTCGTGCGTCGTCTCCTTCTTTCTGTGGCGATCCTCATGGTCCTGATCCCCGTGACCGCGCTCGCCGCCGAGGAATCGGGCGGGATCGATGTCATCGACGTCAGCGGGCCGCTCGACGTCTCGGCCCTGGAGTTCATGAGGACCTCGATCGAGTCGGCCGCCGCTCACGGTCAGGAATTGGCGGTGCTCCAGATCAACTCGCCGGCCGTGCTCGATGCAGATGCCCTCGACGAATTGATCACCACAGTTGAGGACCCGCCATTGCCGGTGGCGATCTGGGTCGGTCCCGCCCCGGCGGTGGCATACGGTGGCGCGGTCCTGATCGTGTTCGCGGGAGACCAGGTCGCCATCTCTCCTGGGTCGAAGATCGGGATCCTTCCGCCGTCGATCGCCGGCGGGGAGAGGGGCGCGGGTCTCGTCGACCTGATTCCCGCCGAAGAGACCGGTCTCGACCTGCAACCCACGCTCCTCCAGTATCTCCAGGACCTCGACGGTGAGACCTTTCACACCTCGGATGGGCCTGTGATCGTGGAGACGCTTCGACCCCTCGAAGACGGGGTGACATTGAAGGATCCCACTTTCCGTCAGCCGGGGCTGGGCACCCGGTTCTTCCGTCTGGCGGCCACACCCGAGACGGCCTTCTTCTTCCTCCTGATCGGGCTCACCATCGTCTCCTTCGAATTCTTCGCCATCGGTCCCGGGGTGGCCGCGGGGGTGGCCGCCGTCTCCTTGCTCCTCGCCGGGTGGGGGATGGTCAATCTCCCGGTGCGTTGGTGGGCGGTGGGGTTGGCGGTCGCTGGCTGGGCGGTGCTGACAACCTCGTACCAGAAGGGTGGCGTGATCGCCCTCACCCTGCTCGGATCCGTCCTGCTGCAGGCCGGCGGTATGTGGTACGTCGAGGGCTCAGGGCAGATCGATCCCCGTTGGTACCTGGTGTTGCCCTCGGTGCTGGCAGTGCTCTTCTTCTTCCTGCTGGCCATGCCCACCGTGCAACGTGCCCGGTTCTCGACGCAGACGATCGGTCGTGATTCGTTGATCGGAGAGAGGGGCGTGGCTCTTGTGGGCCTCGATCCCGATGGGATCGTCGAAGTGCAAGGTGCGAGGTGGCGGGCGACCACCCACCGAGAGGCAAAGGTGGCCACCGGCACTCCGGTGGTGGTCAACGGGGTCGATGGTCTGTTCCTGGAAGTGGATCGGGTCCCTCCAGATCGCGAAAACTGATTTTCATACCTGGCAAAATCTTCCTTGTGGGTAACCCGCGTTCTGAGTAGGTTTCGAGTCGGTTGTCGCTTCAAACA
This sequence comes from Actinomycetota bacterium, assembly GCA_030772935.1. Classification (GTDB taxonomy): domain Bacteria; phylum Actinomycetota; class Acidimicrobiia; order Spongiisociales; family ZC4RG35; genus JALYNX01. Next base: position 2,822 of record JALYNX010000335.1, read on the forward strand.
AGGGAGGAGTCGAATTGTCCCACTTGGACGATTGGCAGCTCGACGCGCTGTGCCGTGGGAACCACGCCTATCTCTTCTTCCCACCATCGACCTTCGAGCGTAAGGACGAGCGGGAGCGGAGAGAGATGAAGGCGAAAGCCATATGTGGGGTGTGTCCGGTGAGACAACCCTGCTCCGAGCACGCGATCCAGATCCGAGAGCCTTTCGGGATCTGGGGTGGCCTGACCGAGGTCGAGAGAAGGGTTGTGCCCCTGGTCAGCTGACACACCGAGACTGATTGAACGGGCTCACCATTCGCCATGAATATTCATGGCAAAGGTGAGCCCTTCTCGCTATTCGGGGCAGGTCGGTTCTTCCCGGGGCCATAGGATTCCCCGGTGCCCGATCCTGTGCAGCCCCGACCCGCGGCCAGCGTCATCCTGGTTCGGGGCGTCGAAGCGAAGGTCGAGGTGCTCGTTGTCGAGCGCCCCGGCCGCGGGTACTTCGGTGGCCTCTATGTGTTCCCGGGTGGTGCGGTTGACCCCGTCGATCACAGCGAACTGGCCCGCCGCGTGGTCAACGGTCCGGATCAGGACCACGAATTTCGGGCGGCAGCGTTGCGAGAAGTTGCTGAGGAGGTGGGATTGGCTCTCACCACCGATGGGGTGGTGACCGCTCCCGATCTCCGCGGCGAGGAGCTTTTCGGGTCATTTGACGAGGAGGGGTCACGTCTGGACGGAGACCGCCTTGTGCTCATTTCACGTTGGGTGACTCCCGCCTTGGCGCCGGTTCGGTTCGACACATGGTTCTTTGTTGTCGCGGTCGAGGACTGCCCGCCGATCCGTCTCGACCCCAACGAGCTCATCGGGCACATGTGGGCGGATCCCAAAGAGGTGCTTGCTATGCACCAGCGCGGCGACCTGGCACTGATTCTGCCCACTCTCACTCATCTTCGTTGGCTGACCCGACGGGTCGATGTCGGTGATGTCCTGGTCTCGGCCAGGGGTGCCGACGGGCGGACCCGCATCGAGCCCAGCGAGATGGAGGACGGCTCGCTGGTCCCGATCCATCTGCCGGCCGACCCATGATCCGAATCGAGCGCGTCCTCGCCAACAACCCGGGCCCCTTCACGGGGCCGGGCACCAACACCTGGCTACTCGATGATGGGCAGGGCGACTTGGTCATCATCGACCCGGGCCCCATCGACGATCGGCACCTGGAAGCGATCGCAACCGCCACCAGAGATCGCTCGGTGGTTGCGGTCCTGGTGACCCACACCCACGAGGACCATGCCCCGCTGGCGAATCCACTGGCCATCGACCTGGGAGTTCCTGCCCTTGGCTACGCACCCGGCCCTGGTTTCAACCCGGACCTACTTCTGGAAGACGGAGGGCAGGTCGCGGTGGGAACGGCACAAATCGAAGTGATCCACACTCCGGGGCACTCTGCGGATCATCTCTGCTTCCGGGTAGATGATGTCCTCTTCACCGGTGACCACATCATGGGCGGCTCCTCGGTGATGGTGGAGACCATGGGCCCCTATCTCGATTCTCTGGAGAAGATCCGAGGGACCGGCTTGCGGCGCCTCCATCCTGGCCACGGCGACGACATGGACGATCCGGACCTGGTGATCGATTGGTATCTAGCCCATCGACTGCAGCGTCACGAGCAGATCTTCGAGGCAATCAAGGCCGGGGCGAAGACTCCTCAGGACATCGTCGAAGCCGTCTACACCGAAGTGGGGCCACCACTACAAGCACTGGCGCTTCGCTCGGTGGCAGCCCACCTCGCTTTGCTCACCGAGCAGGGCCGGATAGCCTCTGAGCCTGGCGATCTCGCCATCTCCTCCCCAAAGGCACTTTGATCAAGGCTTCCCGAACCCTCGTCGCTCTACTCGTCATCAGCCTGGCAGTGCCTGCATATGCCCAGGTCACAGAGGAGCAAGTCGATCGCGCCCGCGATGAGATGAACGCCATCCTTGCCGACTCCGAGGCGCTCGGGGTTCAGGTGCAGGAAGCCTGGGCTCGTCAGTTCGCCCTCGAAAAGGAGATCGCAGGACTGGAGACGTCGATCGAGCTCGCCCAGGTGAAGATTGCCGAGACCAAGACCAGACTCGAGGAAGTGGCCGTCGAGATGTACATGGGATCGGCCCGAACCGCTTCGCTGCAGGTCCTCTTCTCTGAGGAGACCGAGGACTACGGCGCAGGTGTCGAGTATCTGCGGGAGATTTCCGGCGCCAACCAGGATGTCGTGAGCCAGCTTCGAGCCTTCAGGTCCGAGCTCGACAGACAAACAGGGCGGCTCGCAGATGCCTCAGTCGAGCAGGAGACGGTGACTGCCGATCTGGAGCGAATGGCCGCGGACCTGCAGGGCGAATTGGCCGACGCCCAACAGGTCTACGACCGTTTGGTTGCCCAACAGGAAGCCGAGGAAGCGGCCAGGAGACAGGCCGAGCAGGAGGCTCGTCGACGGGCGGAGGAGGCGGCACGGAACGCCGCCACCACGACAACAATGACGCCCGGCCGCGGTTCGGGCACCGGAAGCACCACGACGACCACGGTCGGTGGCGCCGTCACCGGGACTACGGCGCCGGCACCGCCACCACCGCCAGGCAGTGGGGGGACCTGCCCGGTGGCTGGTGCTGTCTCATTCAGCGACTCCTTCGGCGCCCCCCGCTCGGGTGGGCGCGGACATCGCGGCGTGGACATGATCGCGGCTCGCGGAACGCCGATCGTGGCCATCTATTCAGGGACGATCTTGCGGATGTCGTCCAGCGCCCTGGGCGGAGTCACGTTGTGGATGAAGGCGGAGAACGGCGATCAGTTCTACTACGCCCATCTCGACGGTTACGGGGACATTGCCACCGGTCAGAGTGTCGCCGAGGGTTATGTCCTCGGGTTCAACGGCTCGACGGGGAACGCACCCACCTGGCTTCCCCATCTCCATTTCGAATGGCATCCGGGCGGAGGGGCTGCCGTCAACCCCTATCAGTTGGTGCGATCGCTCTGCTGAACCCGGAAGGAGGCTGAACACGGAAAGAGGGCCCCTTTGGGCCCTCTTTCCGAGGCCTAACCTCTCCCCAACCCCCATCGCCCACTTGGCACGTTCAGTGCATATCCTTGACCACGGAGAGTGGTTACAAAAGGACGATTCCCTAGTTGCGCATCTGGACTAGTCCATCGGTCTCGATCGTCGCGCCAACGAAGACCCCGTCCTGCCGACACGTGGTGATGGCGAATGGCACAATGCGAAATCCGATTCGAGGAGAGAATGTCTTGAGTACGCAAGAGCCCCCGGCTCCCCCACCCCCCTACGAGCCCCCGGTTCCCCCGCCTCCGCCTGCGG
>JALYNX010000336.1 GCA_030772935.1 Actinomycetota bacterium
ACTCACCTCGACCACGACACTGGGATCCACCGGTGTCCACGCGGAGTCCTTCCCCGAAGACCACCGACTCACCGCGCCGGGTGCCCGGGCCTCCGGGTTGAAGCTGTCCTCCGTCACCAGTTCGAGGAAGCGGGTGTAGATCTCGACACGTTTTCCGTCGGGGAAACCGGAGCAATGCCCGATGAAATGGAGATGGCCCTGCTCGTCGTAGACACCCAGCAGCAGTGAGCCGATCTTGCCCCCGTCCTTGTGCTCCCGAAATCCCCCGACCACGCAGTCCACGGAGCGCCGATGCTTGATCTTGATCATTGCCCGCTTGCCGTGCTGATAGGCGAGATCAGAGACCTTGGCGATGATCCCGTCGCAGCCGGCGGACTCGTACTCGACGAACCAGCGGCGAGCCGTGTCTTCGGAGTCGGTTTGTGGGGTCAGATGCCATGGGAACTCGAGATCGGAGGCCAATGCCTCGAGACGTTTGCGACGCTCGACAAAGGGAGCGTTGCGGAGATCCTCCCCGCGATCGGCGAGCAGGTCGAAGGCGACCAACTCGGCCGGGGTGGCTTCCGAGAGCATCTTGACTCTGGACTCGGCCGGGTGGATCCGTTGTTGGAGGGTTCCGAAATCAGTGACGCCGTCAACAACCATGATCACCTCACCATCCACCACGGTTCCCTGGGGAAGCTGCTTCAAAGCCGCCGTCAGCTCCGGGAAGTATCGGAGGAGCGGTCTCTGGCTTCGGGAGTCGAGCCGGATCTCGGGCTCTGACCAGGAAATCGACCTGAAACCGTCCCATTTGGGCTCGTAGAGGAAACTCCCCTTTGGCCAGCTTTCCGAGATTTTGGCCTCCATGGTCTCGATGGGGGCGGCGAAGGGGTGACTCACGGTCGGCGAGTGTATGCGCCGATACGCTGGACTCATGATCGAGAGGCTGATCGCGAGGTTTCCAGGTTGGGCCAAGGGGCCAGCCGAGATCCTTGCCGCCGCGGCCAAGGAGTACGGGCTCGACCGCGCCGCGCGCATGGCAGCGGCGATCACCTATCGAACCGTATTCGCCCTGGCTCCGATGCTGGTCCTCGCCGTCTCGATAGCGGGCTTCTTTCTGGGCAGCTCGGCGGAGGCCCAGCGTGAGCTCTTGGATGGCGTCGAGTCTTTTGCCGGTCCGGATGTGAAAGAGGCCGTGGCCACCTTGTTGCGGACAGCGGTGAGGTCGGCCGACACTGCTGCTCTCGTTGGATTCTTGTTGTTGCTTTGGACCGCCTCGAGTCTCTTCATCGAAGTGCAGCATGACCTGAACGACATCTTCGACGTTCCATACGAGCGAATCTCGGGTCCCATCGCCTTGGTGCGCAGCCGCGGGATCGGGTTCCTCTGGGTGTTCGGTCTGGGGATTCTCATGATTGCCCTTTGGCTCGTGAATGCGATCTGGAGCCTGGTCGACTCGGTGCTTCCGAGCGGGCTGGAACGCCTCGACGCAACGCTCGAAGTGTTGACCCCGCTGGTGTCGCTGACCCTTCTCCCGTTCGTATTCGGGCTCATCTTTCGGACGCTGACCGCAGCGAACATCAAATGGAGGGCTGCGTGGGCAGGCGGCCTCTTCACTTCGGTGGTTTTCATAGCTGCCGCGTATGGAGTGCGTCTGTACTTCACGACGCTCGGGACGCCTACCGCCCTCGGGTTCGCCGGGTCGTTCGTGATCATCCTCTTGCTCGCCAACATCCTCTCCGCGGTCTTCCTCTTCGGAGCCGAGGTGACCAAGGTCTACGCCGATCGGCTGTCGACCGAGCTGGCGGAGGTTCCCAAGCTATCGATGCCCGTGGATCCCTTGGTGGTGGTGGCAGAGCCCTCCCGATCCCTGCCCGGCGCGGCCCTCTTCGCCTTCCTCAGCGGGTTGCTCATCGGCTGGCGACGCCGACGCCGATGATCAGCTCACTGTGATTTGAACCCGGACTTCAATAATCTTCGAACTCAATGTCGATCGACATCGCCGGGTTTGTCACCGATCTCAAGGAGCACGCCACCGAGCACGGTTTCCATGTGCACGACGAGCGTCATTTCGTCGAGACCTACTCACTCCGCCAATCATGGGAGGTGGACCTCCACCCGGAAGCTGGTTGCGGGGGGCCCATCGACCTCCATCTCGCCCTCGATGGGGATCCGCGGGTGATCCTCTCCCTGCGGGAGCGGCTCGAAGAGATGGATTCCGACTTCGAGGAGCCCGAAGACGTCTACCACCTCGACCTCTTCTTCAACTGGGCCGTTCCTCCCCTCCACAATCCGCCGGACCTTCTGGTGCTGGCCACGGATCTGGCCGGAATCGGCCGCCTGTCGCTTGCCGTCGAGGTCCAGGCCATCGATTCCTACGGTGCGGTCACCGATGCCCCGGAACGTCGCCTCACCCTCACCGGCAAGTCGTCGGTGAGCCTGGTCGACGTGTTGATGGGTCGGGAACAGCTCTGTGACGTCCTCGATCGCTCTCACGACGTCAGCGTCTATCTCCTCGACCGGGTCGGAGGGTGGATGGAGCTCCCGACCTGATCAGTCGAGGAGGCTGACCAGCGCCCAAATGCCCATGGCCGCGGTTGTCAGGCAGAGCGCGTAGAAGCCGATCAGGGTCCACGGCTTGGCAGCAGGCCCATCTGGAACCGTGAAACGACTGCCCGGTTGTGCTGAAGTCTTGCCCGTCCGCTCGGTCACTGCCTCCGGGTCGATGATGAGATGGCCCGCCAATCCACGCGCGAAACGGCCGGGATCGTCGGGCAGGAAGAAGACGGAATCGTCCTCGGCTTCAATGACCCAACTGCCATCGCCCTTCTCCTTGAACGTGCATTCGGCCGCAGGCCATTCACCGATTTCGATTTCCCCCGAGATCAGGGTGATCTTGTCGAGTTCGATGCCCACTGTGACCGGTACCCGGTCGTTCTCAAACGCAACTGTTCCCGGAAAGGTCGTCATTCCTCAGCTTCCCCCCACGGTCGGGATCCACACAAGCTACGCCGATGCGGGCTGGGCGCAAACCTAGAACGGCAGCCCGATGGCGCCACAGATGAATGCGGTGAAGCCGCGGGCTTTGGTGAACATCGCGGCCAGGTCACGATCGAAGCCCGGCGACGTCACCGTCTGGTCGGCTACCCGTGTCCCTGCAACGAAGGTCTTCATCCGCAAGTCGTCGGCGTAGGGATGATTCTGATCGAGCTCCTTGGGTACCCGCTTCAGGGTCTCGTCCTCATCTGGTTCGACGGACCACACCTCGGAAAACGCTTTGCCCTTGGCCGCCTTTCGCCAACCTTGCGGGTCGTCGTTGATGGCCTGGCGAATCTGGCGGGCCACCGGCGTCTCGGGGTGCCACATGCCGACGCCGACGAAGCAAGCATCCGGTTCGAGATGGACGTAAAAGCCAGGGGCGTGGATGTCCCTGCCCGCTTGATGACGGAACTGGATCCCCACGTTGGTCTTGTACGGGGTCTTGTCATTCGAGAACCGGGTGTCGCGGTATGGGCGCATCAGCGAGCCGCCCAACGTCCTCGAGTCTGCTGAGAAGTGTGGAGAGATCCGGGTGAGACGGGGGCCGAAATCCTGGATGAAGTCGAGCGCCGGCTCCCGGATGACCTCGATGTAACGCTGTTTGTTCTTCTCCCACCAGGGCTTGTCGTTGTTCTGGCTGAGCTCGGTGAGAAACGTGAAGACGGCCGGTGAGAAATGCTGCTTTGCGATACCTACCCCCCCTTGCCTTCCGCAACCTACAACGGCGGCCGGACCGTTTGAAGGGGGTCGCCTTCGGTTCTAGGCGTCGTCCCGGGCCAGCTCGCTCCACGGGGTGCGCAATCCGTCGCGAACTACTCGAACCAGTTGTCCGAAGTCCTTGCGCAGTACCCAGACCGCAGCGAGTAGGAACACGATTCCGACCCCGATCCGTGCTTGTGCCGACGCTTCGTCTGAGATGTGGCCGAGCTCGGTCAGACCCGATTCCAGAAGCTGGGCTACGAAGAGGGAGAGCATCACCCAGGCCTCCCTGGTGCTGACCGAGCGGCTGGCAACGATGGCAACGGCGAACACCGATTGAGCTGCGGTGACCATGAGCTCGACTCGCTGCTGACGGTCCAAGGGCAGCCCGTGGGTAGTCCCTGAAAATATGGAGAATACGATGGGGAGGGTGCCCACCAGCAGCGTCCACTGGTTCACCTTTGATGAGATCAAGGCTCCGAACCCGGTCCGGGCCGCCAACCGCCACGCGAAGAGTGCGGCCACCAGAAGCTCGGGCGCCTCCGAAGCGGTGGGGGCGATCCATTTCACCAACAGGAACTGGCTGACTCCGAGGGCGTTGCCCATTTCGACGATCGCCTCGGCGAAGGGCTCCGCGCACAACAGGATGACGCCTGCAGCCACCGCAAAGAAGCTGTAGTTGATGACCCGTCTTCGTTTCTTGGGGAGGGAGCCGATGTAGGCGGACGGGCCGACGAGATGGGGCATGGAGGGAGGGGCTCCGGAAAGGCGCCGGAGATAGAGGGCATAGATCAAGACGAGGATCCCGGCATCCCACAACGTCAAGCTGGATTTGAGAAACAGCGTCAGTCCGTAGAGAGAGGCGATGGTGAGGTATGCGATGTCCACCGATTGGGATCGGCTCAGGGTGATGGTCGTCCCGGTGGTGCCCTCTGCCCGGTCTGGCGAGGCCTGCGTCTTCCGGACCCGGTAGGTGCCGAGGAGGATCACCAGAGGCCAACCCAGCCCGATCAGCAACTGGTTGCCACCGGTCATATTGGCCAGAGCCAGGGGCCCGTTGACGGTGGCCGCTCCGGTTTCGGCGAATTCCTGGCCGGCCTTTGCAGTGAACACGAAGTCGACGGCGTATTCGGGAAGGATTGCGATCAGGGCCAGGAGAGCGAGGGCGAGGCCGGCGGCGATGTCCAACTGGACCACCTCGGCGGCCCAGGAGAGGATGAAGGCGGCCCCAACGATCGCCAGGCCGTAGAGGATCGCTCCGACCACAGGCTCAGGGTGAGTGTCGGTGATTCGGAGGAACACCCCTGGCAGGGTCACCCCGAACGCGAGTGATACGAAGAGGATCTGGCGGCGGGGATTGAGGTCGACGTTTTCCATGAGAGTGGTGGGATCCTAGGAAGCGGGATTCGTGCTCAGCTCAGAACCCGTCGACAGGACCATGGAGCCCAGAAACCCTGACCCAGGTCTTGGTACTGACTGCCCAACCAGGCCGCGGTTCCGATGTTGGCGGTCGCATCGAAAGGCTCGGCGCCGGCGAAACCAGCCTTGGGGGCGGTTACGGCCCAGGTCGAGGGGAGGAACTGGAACAACCCCGAAGCTCCCGAATACGGGTTGTAGGCATCGGGATCGCCCAGGCTCTCGCATTGGAGGACGGCCAGAGCCTCATCAACTCGAGAAGAGGGGAAGAACTGGGATACCTCGTCCCGCCATCGCTCCACGGCTGCGGGAAAACTTGTGTCCCCGCCACCCCCGCTGACACCGGTTGTGCTCGTGGCAGGAGCGGTGGTGGTGGGGGAGGATTGCCCAGGCGTTCCCGGCGTGGTCGTGGTGGGAGCCTCGCGTTCGTCCTGGCGTTCTCTTTCTGACTCGCGGGCCTCGGCTGCGTCGACCGCACTCAGCGCTTCGCTGTAGTCAGCTGCCAACCTGTCCGCCTCACGAATCGCCACGGCAACGTCGGCATCAGCCTCCTCATAGAGATCGGCCAGATTCTCTGTCTCCTCGTCGACCTCAGCCTTGAGTTGCGCCACCTTTGCCTGGTCGGCCAGGAAGGTGGCGACCAGGGCTTCGAGGTCACGCCGCTTCAGCACCAGCGCCTCCACGTTCTCCTGCCCCGTCTCGATGGCGTCTCCGACGAAGAGCCCGGCGACCATTGCCGACTCCACGGTCTCCGAGTTGACGAAGGAGACGCCCTGGGCGCTCAGAGCCGTCATGTAGGCGTTTACCGCGTGTGTCTCGAGATCTGCCTTGATTCCCAGTAGTTGAGCGTCCGCAAAACCGATCTGGCCCTGAAGCCGGTCGACCCCGGAGGCTACCGACGAAAGCTGTTCTGCGAGATCGGTGAGCCTGACGATGCTGGCGGCCAACTCGGCCTCGATCTCGGAGCGCTCGGCAATTGCGTCGTCCACCAACCCGGCAGCGACCGCTACCTGTCGCTCCGTGTCCACCGCGGTTTGCTCGGCGTCGTCGACGCTCTGGGCCCGCGCCTTGGGGACCGTGCCGCTGATTACGGCAGCGGCCAGACTGGCGGCCAAGAGCGAAGAGAGGGTGCGACGACAGCGCATCGGTTGAGGGGGAAGGGTAACCAATGCCCCACGACACGGGAAGTGGGATCATCATCTGGATCGCGCAGTCGCACTGGCTGACACCGGCAGGTTGCCCGGTTTAAGGTCCGATGTGGCTCGATTCAACATCTCGTCCGGCTCTCCCTTCGAGCCGTTGATCGGTTTCAGTCGGGCGGTCCGAGTCGGTGATCGGGTGCTGGTGGCCGGGACGGCTCCGATCTGGCCGGATGGAGACGTCGACCCTGACCCGGTGATTCAGGCCAGACGCTGCCTCGAGATAATTCTCGATGCGCTCTACCAGGCGGGGGCCCAGGCCAGCGATGTGGTGCGCACCAGGTCCTTTCTCACCGACGTCTCATATGCCGACGCAGTCGGACTGGCTCACGGCGAGGTTTTTGGCCAGGTCTTACCGGCCTCGACCATGGTCGTAGTCGCAGGTCTTCTCGACGAGCGTTGGAAAGTCGAGATCGAAGCCGAGGCGATCGTCGCCGAGCCGTTGGAATAGAGCCGATCAGCCGCCTTCGGCGAAGGTGTCGCAGGCAGCAGGATCGCCGGACTCGTAGCCGGTCAGCGTCCAGGCTGACCGTTGGTCGGCCGAGCCGTGGGTCCAGGTTTCAGGGTTGACCTCGCCCGTTCCTTGACTCTGGATGCGATCGTCGCCCACCGCCTCGGCGGCATCGAGCGCCTCCTGGATCTCGGCTGGGTCCAACTCGATCGTCTCCCCCGTGTCGGTGCCCACGGCCAGGGTGGAGGCCCAAACCCCTGCGAAGCAGTCAGCTTGTAGCTCCATGAGTATGGAGAGCTCATTGGCTTGGTCCGGATTGGCCTGCTGTAGGCCGCGCACCTCCTCGGACACTCCGATCACGGTTTGGATGTGATGCCCGAACTCATGGGCGATGACATAGGCGGGTGCGAAATCGCCTTCGGCCCCGAACTGGTCTCGGAGCTGAGTGAAGAAGTCGAGGTCGAGATACATATTCTCGTCCAGCGGGCAGTAGTGGGGGCCAAACGCCTCGTCGGCGCCGCCGCAACCCGAGTCGGTGGAGGCTTCGAAGATGACAAACCCCGGTGCCCGGTAGTCGGTTCGCGCAGCCGCGGTGAAGATCTCGGACCACATCGCATCGAGGTCGATGTACACCGCATTCATGTAGGCCTTGAGGTCGGCGTAGGGATCGTTGGCAGGGTCGAGGGTGCCTTCATTGACAGGGCCCGCCTGCCCCGGCGCCAGGGCATCGGTGATTTCATCCAAGGACTCGAGATTGAGTCCGCCGCCCCCGAGCCAGGAAACCAGCAGAACCACGATGAGGGCTAGTCCGCCTGCGCCCCCGCCCAGAGCCACGCCCCGTCGTGGCATGCTCCGGCCCCGACGGTCGTCGAGGCCCTTGCTGACTGGCTCCTTCTTGAAACGCACCATAAGGGTCTGCACCGGAAACTAGGCGATTCGGGAACGAGTGGGCAAATGATCGGGTTGTATGGGCAAGGAGGTCGATGGAGATGTTTGGAAGAAAGAAGACCGAGATGCCGGGAGCAAGCGACGCATTGCCAGGTCGAAGCCAATCGGTCCAGGTCCCGCCGACCCACTTCGTCAACGGGAACCCGTTGCAAGCGCCATTCCCCAATGACACCGAGAGTGCTGTCTTCGGGATGGGTTGCTTCTGGGGTGCCGAGCGGCGGTTCTGGAAGATGTCCGGCGTCTACAGCACTGCTGCCGGATATGCCGGCGGATACACTCCAAATCCCTCATACGAAGAGGTGTGCACCGGTCGCACCGGTCACAGCGAGGTGGTGCTGGTCGTCTATCGCCCGGCCGAGGTGTCCTATGAGGAGCTGCTCAGGACGTTTTGGGAAACCCACGATCCCACTCAGGGGATGCAGCAGGGAAATGACATCGGTAGCCAGTATCGCTCGGCGATCTACACCACGACCGATGAGCAATTGGAGATCGCCAAGAGGTCCCAGGACAAGTACCAGGCGGAGTTGACACCGCTCGGGTTCGATGACATCACCACCGAGATCGCCCCGCTGGGAGAGTTCTATTACGCCGAGGACTACCACCAGCAGTATTTGGCGAAAAACCCCCACGGATACGACTGCCACGCCAACACCGGGATCGCCTACCCGCTCGACTGAGGCCGTCAGCTTGCAGTGAGCGATGCCTCCAGGGCCATCCTCACTACGTTGTCGACGGTGAGCCTGCTGCTGAACTGCTGTTCCACATCGGGTTGGACCCCTACCTCACCGAAGTCGAGCCCACCCGGGGTCACCCAGCGGGCGATCGTGAGCTTCAGAGCCCCCCCGTTTGACAGCCCAAACCGCTGCTGAACGGTGTTCTTGCCAAAGGTGCTCTCCCCGACCACGGTCACCCTGCCCCGCTCCTGGAGTACGGCGGACACCACCTCAGAGGCCGAGGCACTGCCCTCATTGACCACGAACACCACGTCGATTGTCGCCGGGACGATCGGGTGCCCTGAAACTTCGTAGGAAGTGGTCGACTCGGGCCCCTCGGTCACCACCACGTCACCATCGGCGAGGAAAACCGAGGCGACCTCGATTGCGGTGTCGAGCATCCCGCCGGGATTGTCCCGGAGATCGACGACGAGTGACTCGATGTCGCTCAGCAGGAGACTGGACACCGCCTCTTCGAACTGCTCGTCGGCTTCGGCGGTGAACAAGTTGAGCCTGACGTAGCCCGAGGTGCCGACCAATTCGCTCTCCACGACGGGTATGAGCACCTCGGCTCTTGTGATGGTCAGCTTGAGATCCAGGTCTCCGCGGACGATGGTGAGCGAGACGTCGGTGCCTGGCTCGCCGCGGATGGTGGAGGTGACCTCGTCCACAGTCCATCCGACGACGTCCTCACCATCAACTCCGATGATCACGTCGTCTGGGACTAGCCCGGCGGCCTCGGCGGGACTGCCGCTGACCGTGGACACGATGATCAGGCGGCAGTCGGCGGAAACAATCGAACATTGCCTATCGGATTCGGTCGACGAGTCCTCTGCGATCACGAGCGCACCGATTCCCTGGATCTCGCCATCCTGCTCCTCCTCGAGAAGGGCCAGGGAATCGCGGTCCAAATACACAGAGTTGGCGTCGAGTGCATAAGTAGCCAAGCCCCACACCATCGCCTCCGCCGCTTCGGTGGAGGTCTCTGCCTCATCCACGGTCAGCTGGCAGGTGGCTGCGAAGTCGCCGGAGGGAGCGGCGCAGACCAGATCGCCGGATGATGTCGACCCATCAAGATCCCCTAACCCCAACGATGCGGCTTCTGCGAGATTGGCGTCGGTTAGATCGTCCACGTAGTGGCGCCGAATCAGCTCATAGGCCTCACAAACGATTTCGACGTCTTCGATCCCCTGATCACAGCTCACGGTCTCGAGACCTCGGCCGGCGACGGCAGGTTGCGCGGCCGTGGTGTCGGGCGAAGCCACACTCGCTGCTGGGGTGTCGGTGGTTTCCCCCGCGGCGGTGCAAGCGCCGACCACGAACAAGATGACGACCAAGCTGGTCGCACTTCTCGCGCTTCTCATGTTGCGGCCTCGAGTGACAAAGCGACGAGCTCCTCAGGAGACATGTTGGCGGGCAACGAGAGAACGTGGTCGGGGACAATTCCCCCCGCGACCACTGATTCACCATCTGGGCTCGTCCAAAGGGCGACGGCCACGTAAAACTCTCCTCCGTTCCGAAGTTCAAAGGGTATCTGCACCGCGTTCTTACCAAAGGTGGGCTCTCCAACCACCACTGCTCCTCGCTGGTCGCGAAGAGCAGTCGCAGTCATCTCGGCCGCCGAAGCCGTGCCTTGGTTGACGAGCACGATCAGGTCGATCGCGGTGGCGATACCGTCTCCCAAAGCGGGCA
>JALYNX010000337.1 GCA_030772935.1 Actinomycetota bacterium
GCCAGATAGGGATAGGACTTGTCGTCCACCAACCGTATGTTGAAACGCGGGAGGTTGCGTTTGATCAACGAGAACTCGAGCATGATCGCCGCCACCTCGGACTCGGTGATGATCCATTCCACCGTCCGGGCGTTGTCCACCATGCTCTGAGTGCGGGGATGGAGCCCGATTCCGAAATAGGAGGAGACCCGGCTTCGCAGCGATTTCGCCTTGCCGACGTAGATCACTTTCCCGTGCTGGTCACGGAAGAGATAGGCCCCCGGCTGGTCGGGGATATCGGAAGGTTGGGGCCGTTCGAACACCTCCTCAGGGTAGGAGGGACCAGCGGATTGCAAGCAGACGGGGGATCCCGGCCTGGTTCCCCAACTCGTGGTGGGGGCTTTCGATCATCCGGCGGAGGCTCCACCCTGAGCCTGCAGCCGAATTGAGCAGAGTGCTGATGGGACGGTGATGGAATCGGACCTTGGCCTGACCTGCCGGCTCGTCGGTGAATCCGTCCGAGAAATAGGCGCCAGGACGCCAAAGCACCTCCCCATCGCCGTCCGTGACCGGCGTGGATCCTGGTGCCGTCCAAACCGAATGGTTGATGACGAGCGAGAGAGTGCCGCCTGGCTTGACCACCCGAGCCACCGATGAGAAGAAGGATTCGTGATCTGGAACATGCTCCAGGACCAGGACGCAATATGCCCCGTCGTAGATGTCGGGCCTCAGACAAGAGAGGTCAGGTAGCCGGGCGATGATCGTCGGCCCCACTGCATCCGATCGAATCGCCAGAATTTGATTTATCTCGACGCCGTGGACCAGACCTCCATGTGCCAGGACGGTCCGCATCACCCTCCCCTCACCACTTCCCAGATCGAGATAGAGAGCACCGGGCATGGGCTCGAGGATGTCGAGCAACATCGGGGTGACCACCTCTTCGTAGGCGGGATCGCCATCGAGCTCGGTGAGCCACCACTCCCCCATCTCAGCCCATGTCATGGCGGGATTGTGCCTGTTTCTCGCGCTCGAGTCGCCCCCTCCGGCCCTCCGGGCCACCTCCCCCAACGTCGCTTCGCTCCTGGGGGAGGAAACGTGTGGTCAGTAGCCGAGGACTTCCTTGAACCAGGGCAGGGTCTTTTCCAGTCCTTCGCGCAGTGGGATTTGTGCCTTCCATCCGAGGATCGTCTCGGCCCTGGTGGTATCGGGCCGACGCACCATCGGGTCGTCGGTGGGCAAGGGGCGAAACTCGACTCCGGGGTGGTTGCCGACCACGTCCTGAACCGCCTCGGCCAGCTCCAACATGGTTACCTCTTCGGGATTCCCGATGTTGACCGGCTCCACTTCGCTGGAAAGGAGGAGTCGAAGGATCCCCTCCACCTCGTCATCGACGTAACACAGAGAACGGGTCTGGGAGCCATCGCCGAACACCGGAAGCGGCCGGTCTTCGAGGGCAGCCTTGAAGAATGCCGGGACCGCACGCCCGTCATCCGGCCTCATGCGAACCCCGTAGGTGTTGAAGATCCTCACGATTCGGGTGTCCAAGCCATGCTCCCGGTTGTAGGCGAGGGTCAGCGCCTCAGCGAATCGCTTCGCCTCGTCATAGACCCCGCGGGGCCCGACTGGGTTGACGTTGCCCCAATAGCTCTCCGGTTGCGGGTTGACCTGGGGATCGCCATAAACCTCAGAAGTCGAGGCCAGGAAGAAGACTGCGCCCTTTTCCAGCGCCAGCCCGAGCCCCTTATGCGTGCCGAAGGCGCCCACTTTGAGGGTATGGATAGGCCATTTCAGGTAATCGACGGGCGACGCCGGCGAGGCGAAGTTGAGCACGTAGTCCACATCGCCGGACACATGGATGAATTCGGTCACGTCGTAGTTGATCAGGTGAAAACGCTTGTCCCCCATGAGATGGCCAACGTTCTCGGCGTTGCCCGTTATCAGGTTGTCGAGACAGGTGACCTTGCTCCCCGAATCCATGAGCCGGGTGCAGATGTGTGAGCCGAGAAACCCGGCGCCACCCATGACCACGGCATGCTTGCCTTCGAGTTCCGGAAAGCCGCCGAGTCCCGAAGGGTGTGTGTCTGACAAGTCGGAGGCCTCCAAAGTGATGTCAGGGTATACGCCAGGTCGACGCTGACGTTGCGTCACGAGCCCGAACTCAGCCCCCGACCAGCTCGCGGAGGAACTTCCCGGTGTAACTCTCGCCGACCTGGGCCACCTCTTCCGGAGTTCCGGTGGCAATGACTCTGCCGCCGCCCGTGCCGCCTTCGGGTCCGAGGTCGATCACGTAGTCCACCGACTTGACCACGTCGAGGTTGTGCTCGATGACCACCACCGTGTTCCCCGAATCGACGAGACGTTGCAGCACCTGGAGCAGTTTTCGGATGTCTTCGAAGTGGAGACCGGTGGTCGGCTCGTCGAGGATGTAGATGGTTCGTCCCGTCGACGGTTTTCGCAATTCCGAGGCGAGGTTGATCCGTTGCGCGTCGCCTCCGTAG
>JALYNX010000338.1 GCA_030772935.1 Actinomycetota bacterium
GCTCCTACTCAATGTCTTGCCGGCCTCGATCGCCAAAAGGTTGAAGGCTGGAGAGCGGCCCCTCGCTGATCGCTTCGAAGAAGTGTCTGTCCTCTTCGCCGATCTGGTCGGCTTTACTCCCATGTCAGAAAAGCTCACCGCCGAGGAGGTTGTGGCAATCCTCGATGGGCTCTTCTCGGACTTCGATTCGATAGCTGAGAAGCGCAGGCTGGAGAAGATCAAAACTGTTGGTGATGCATATGTGGTGGTGGGCGGCCTTCCCGAACCCCGCCCAGATTCAGCCGAGGCGGTTGCCGACATGGCCTTGGAGATGTTGGAACTCGTGGCGGCGTACCCCACGTTCGCTGGCGGAGCACTCAACCTTCGAATTGGAATCGACATCGGACCGGTGGTTGCCGGCGTGATCGGACAGAAGAAATTCACATACGACCTATGGGGCGACACGGTCAACACCGCCAGTCGGATGGAGTCACACGGCATCCCCGGCCAGATCCAAGTGACACCCCGCGCCTATCAGCGGCTGAAGGACCGTTATCGCTTCCAGCCACGCGAGGCGGTAGAGATCAAAGGGAAGGGGCAGATCGTCCCATTCCTACTTTTGGGGCGGACGGAGGACAGACCCAACCGAGTCGAAACGGTTCCGACTCGCCAGTCCTAGCTCAAGCCCGGCGCGTATAGGAGCCGGGAGGGTATGTCGCCGGTAAGCGGGAGATTCGCTGAGTCCCGGCTCTTGGTCCCGGGCACTCAGGCCGGGGCGGATGCGTGATCATCGTCCGCTTTGGACTGGCCGACGGTGCCGGCAATCCAGATGAAGGGTTGTGAGACTCCACTAGGGGTCGTGTGGATCTCGCGGCGTTGCTCGACAACGAGCACATCGCCCAGAGCCCCGCTGACCAAGTCGATGAGTCCTCTTGCGTCGTACCGCTCAACGGGTAGGCCCGAACAGTGGTCCGGGCCATCGGCCGCAAACGTTCCGATGATGAATCCTCCGCCGGGGCGGAGTGCCCTGTCAATTCGTTGCAGGTACTTGTCTTGATCTTCGGACGAGGTTAAGAAATGGAACAGGGCCCGGTCGTGCCACAGGTCCCAATCGCGAGCAGGATCCCATGTGAGCACGTCAGCGTGGAGCCAAGTGACCTTGTCGGGGTCACCGAGCCGCTGTCGCGCAGTTGCAAGGGCCGAGGCCGAAACGTCGAGGACCGTTATGTCGCTGAAGTCGCGTCGGAGCAGTTCGTCGACCAGCGTCGAGGTGCCACCACCGACGTCAATGACCGCCGTGGAAACCCCGAGCTGGAGCGCATCGATCAAATCCAGTGACATCTGGGGGCGGGTTTGGTACCAGGAGACCTGTTTGGAGCCGATCCGCTCGTAGCGGCCATCCCAGAAGACGCCTCGCTGCTCGGGTTCGGAGGGCGCCACATGCTCAGTCATCGCCACACGGTAAGCCTTGTCAATGTGAGTGCTGGAGACCCAGAGGGTCGACGTGGATAACAGCCACCACAGGGATCTCAAATTCGTGGTCGAGTTCGTATGCGACGGCTTCAGCGATGTGGTGTCCGGCCTCTACCGACATTTCGGATTCCACCACGATCGATGCCGTCACTTGGAGCTGATGGCCATGCCAGCGGGCTCGGAGGTCGGAAACGCCTTCTACCCCCTGAACCGTGAGGATGGTGCTTTGAGCTCGGTCAATGATTCCTGGGTCGATGCCGTCGAGAAGACGCCGCACTATTCGGCGAGCGGACCCGGCGAAGAGCCACAAGATGGCGACCCCGACGACAAGACCAGCAATCGGGTCAACCCAGCCGGCTCCGAGTGCCGAACCGACTCCTGCGGCGACCACGGCAAGCGACGTCAAGGCGTCGGCTCGTGCGTGATGACCGTCAGCGGTCAGAGCTTCGGAGCCAATGACACGTCCCACCCTCATCCGGTAGCGGGCAACGAATTCGTTGCTCGCCGCTCCGATCAAACCTGCAGCGATCACCCAGGGAATGTGATCGATGGTTCGAGGGTCGAACAACCGTCGGAACGACTCCACGATCACGAATAGAGCGGAGCCGACCACGACTAACAGGATGAGGACTGCCACCAGGTCTTCCGCCCGGTGGTATCCGTATGTGTACCGCTTGGTGGGCTGGCGGCGGCCGACACTGAAGGCAATCCACAGAGGCACCGACGTGAAAGCGTCCGTGAGGTTGTGCAGGGTGTCGGAGTAGAGGGCAACTGAACCGCTGGTCCAAGCGATGACGAGCTGGATGCCTGCGGTCAGCCCGAGGACGATCAGGGAAACCTTGGAGGCGCGCATCCCGGCTGCGCCGGTGTCGACCGCGTTGGGGTATTCGGCCCGGTGGGCGTGGTGGTCGTGGTGGTCGTTCATCGGCTGGCTGAGCCGACCGTAACTTCAGGCTTCCCTTGGAAGAAGTTGCGAACGGGTCGCATGAACTCGGGACCTATCCATTGTCGAGGTGCGGCCGTCTCCGTGGGGCTCCCACTTGAGACAGGTTTGTGCCCTGTGGGCTTCAAATGCTCACCGATCGAATACTGCCGCGTACCACAGACCTCGGTGGCTGTATTGAGTAATCCTGATCCCGGCATCGTTCAGGACTTGCTCGATGGCGCTCACGTCGTGCACATACCCAGGACACGATTGCCTACGAACGATCGTCTTCCAGGCATTCTCGGCTCCCCATGCGACGGTATTCAGGAGACCCCGCAAACCTCTCGACTCAGGCACGGCAAAGGCGAGCCGACTTCCGGCAGCATTGACAGCATTGGCGAGAAGTCCTTCCGCGTCGCGATAACAGCAGATGACGCGATCCAACGTCACCCAATCGTGAGTTTGCAGTTCGGCCGAAGCCGCGTCGGCCACTTCAAAGCTGATCTGTGTCCGATCCAAGCCAGCATTGGCCACCCGTCGGAGGGCAATCTCGATGCTTGCAGGTGAGACGTCGATTCCGGTGACCTGGCGAGCTCCTCGCTGGGCCATTCGGATTGCTGCCCCTCCTGTTCCACAGCCAAGATCGAGCAGTGATGGCCGAAGTTGAGCTACGTCGTCGAGCATTGCGAGCAAACGAAGCGAGATCGAGGAGGGTTCTGGCAAAGCGTCAGGCACGTCTCTGGCTTGCCGGTCGAAGCTCCGGGCGATGCGGGCGAGCGAGGCTTCATCGCCGATTCCTTGTCCAGACTCCTCGTCAGGATCAAAACAGTCGCGACTCAAAGTCGTGACATCGTACGCGACTGCCTACTTGACGGCTCCGCTGTACAGCCCGGCGACGTAATACCGCTGGAGAAGGAGAAAGACCACGACACACGGGATGACCGCGATGGTCACCCCAGCCTGGAGCATCCCCCAGTCGGTGCTGCCGAGGCTGGTGACAGTTCGGGTCAGGGCGAGGAGGAGGGGGAGGGTGAGCCCACTGTCGTTCCTCATCATCACCAGGGCACCCAGGAACTCATTCCACGAGGTGACGAAGGCGAAGAGGGTGACGGTGATGACGGCTGGGACCATCGTGGGCAGGAAGACCCGACGCAGGATCTGCCAAGAGTTGGCTCCGTCCACGAGCGCGGCTTCTTCCAACTCGCGGGGCACCGCCTCGAAGGCATTTCGCATGATGTAGAGGCTGAATGGGAGCTGGATCGTGGTGTGAACGATTGCCAGCCCGAGCAAGTTGTTGGTCAGGCCCAACGTTGAGAACATGAGGAACATCGGGGTGAGCAACGCCTGGTAGGGGATGATCAGGGCCAGCAGCAGCAGCACGAAGATGAACTCCTTGCCCGGGATCGGGAATCGGGCCAGCCCGTATCCGGCAGGCACGGTGAGCAGCAGCGTGATCACGATGGTCATTAACGCGGTGAACAGGCTGTTTCCCAGATAGTGGGGCAACCCCGACCCGTAGTTCCACAGCTTGTCGTAGTTCTCCAGGCTGAGCTCGGAGGGGAAATACAGCGGAGGAACCGCGGCCGCCTCGGACGGCGACTTGAGTGATGCGGCAACCGAGAGCACCAGGGGAGTGATCATCACCAGGCAGATGACGATGCAGATCGCGCCCAGCAGGTATTTGTTGCGACCCGCCCAGAATCGATTGCGCTTGCCCTTGACTGGACCGGCCTCGAGATCAGGCTCGAGGATGCCCGGAGGTCTCGGTGCGGAAAGCGCCCTGGTCATGTCTCGCTCCGCCTGGTGAGGATCATTTGCACGATGGTGAAGCCGAGGACGATCACCGCCAGGATCATGGAGAGGGTGGCACCGTAACCCAACTTCAAATAGGGGAATGAGTTGAGGTATATGTAGAAGACGGAGGTGGCGGTCAGGTTACGGGGCTGCCCGGCGGTCATGATGTAGAACTGGTCGAAGGCGAGCAATGAGCCGATGACGCTCACCAAGGTCACCAGGAGGATGGTTTTCTTGGTCAGCGGCAGGACCACCTTGCGGACCCGCTGCCAGAATCCGGCGCCATCCACCATGGCGGCCTCGTTGATCTCAGACGGGATCGCCTGGATGGCGGCAACGAAGAGGATCATCCCGAACCCGATGACCTTCCAGGTGATCGAGATGATCACCGCCCAGTTGGACAAGCCGGCGTCGACCCCCAGCCACAGGATCGGGGTGTCGATCAGCCCGACGTCCATCAGAAACTTGTTGATCAGGCCGTAGTTGGGGCTGAAGAGCCAATACCAAAGGAAGCTGGAGGCGCCGAGCCCGATCACCACCGGGGTGAATACGAAGGTGCGCGTGGCCCGGCTCAGCCTGCTGTTGGGTGTGACCAGCAATGCGATGAGATAGCCGCCAATCATCAGGATCGGGGTGATGTAGAGGGTGTACTTCAGGGTGAATCGGAGTGACACCCAGAATTGGGAATCAGCAAAGGCTTCGATGTAGTTGCCGAGCCCTACGAAGCTGGGAGGGGTGATCAGCGACCACTCGTTGAGCGATATCCAGACCATCTGGATGAAGGGCCATGCAGTGAAGGCGATCACGAAGAGAAGTGCCGGCAACACGTACCAGAAGCCCGTGAGGCTTCTGCGAGTGGTTGTGTGCATCGGAGTATTCCTCTAACGACCAGGTCGAGATCAAATGCTATTTCGAGGCCGCGGGCTGACCCTGTCGGCGAAGGACCGCGGCGCCCGGAGGTCAACGCCGCGGTCCTTCTAGATACGAGTTGGTATCACTCGTTGATGATGCTCTCCATCTCCGCCTTGGCATCGGCGATGACGGTGTTGATGTCGTCGTCGCTGTAGTACACCCGCTGCAGCATCTGCAGCCACGGGCCCTGTGGCGAGTTGATCAACTCGAAGAACTTCAACGTGAACGGGGTCTGGGCGATCTCGATCGCCTGCGCGACGTCCTGGACCAGTGGGTTGGCCTGGAAGTACTCATTGTCAGCCATGTCAGACCGGGTGGTCATGTTGAGCAACTTGGCGTAGGCCTCGACCTGGACCTCATCGGAGAGGATGAAGTTCATGAAGTCGACCGCGTCCTCGAGACGCTCACTCCCCTCGGGGACCACCACGATGTCACCCCCGGCGAAGGACGAGGCGTCACCCGTGTTGAGCCCGGGGATCACCGTGATCCCAAAGTTCATGTCGGGGTTTTGGCCCTCGATCCCCTCGGCTCCAGTGACCAACGTGATATTGAAGTTGCCGGTGCCCATGATCCCGACCTTGCCCGAGCCGAAAACCTCCGCAAAGGTGGCGCCGGTCTCCGCCTGGGCGGCGGGGTCGATGAGCCCCTCCTCGTGCATCATCCGGGCCCACTCGAGCACAGGCGCGATCTGCTCTGGCGTGACCATCGCCTCGTCGCCGGGCGCCGCGGGCTCGATCTTGCCGCCGTTGGCCCAGATCATCGGGCCGAAGGTGAAGATGTTGCAACCGGCGCAGTTGCCTGCCAGGTAATAGCCGTAGTTGCCGTCACCGAGCTCGGTGATCGCCGCTGCCATGTCATGCAACTCGGTCAGGTTGGTCGGGGGCACCTCCGGGTCGAGGCCGGCTGCCTCGAACAGGTCCTTGTTCCAGAACAACGCCGATACGTCGGCGTAGAGAGGAACGCCGTAGAGCTCGCCCTCCCAGGTGGCAACGTCGATGTGCCCCCCGCTGGCAGTCGCCAAGGAGGCCTCGTCGATCATGCCGGTAACGGCTTGGAGCTGGCCGGCGCTGGTGAACTGCGGGCCGTAGATCAGGTCGAGACCCATCAGGTCGGGCACGTCGCCGCTCGCCAGACCGGTGGCGAGGCGGGACACCATGTCGGTGTGCTCGATGTATTCCAAATTGATGGGGCGGTCGGGGTTGCGATCGTTCCAGGCACAAACCAGGGCGTCCACCATCTGGCCGTTGCCACCGCTGCGTTCCCACATCGTCATCGCCCCTTCGGCGTCCGACCGTACCGTGGTGTCGCAGGCGACCACTAGGGGCTCGGACGCCGCGGTGGTTGTGGTCTCACCTGCCGCCGTGGTAGTGGGCTCGGCAGCTTCGGTAGTGGTGGGCTCGCCCCCAGCTGTGGTGGTCGTTTCCGCACCACTGTCGGCACAGGCCGCCACCACCATCCCCATGACCAGGGCCAAGATCAGTAACAGGCCGGACGTCCCGCCACGCTCGCGGCCATGCATTCTTTTCTTCACCAGATTCCTCCTCAGGTTTCACTTAGGTGATGATTCGATTGCCCTACGCACCGAAAGCTTGATGTTTCGGTGACTTT
>JALYNX010000339.1 GCA_030772935.1 Actinomycetota bacterium
CCAGGCCGACGCCTTCTCCCGCTCCATTCGCAACGACAGCCCGGTCCCGACCGACCCTGACGATGCAGTCGCCAACCTCGTGGTGATGGAACGCATCGTCGCCGACGCGGCTATGACCTAGGTGGGACGATGAGCCTCATTGCCGGGGTGGACTGTTCCACCCAGTCCACCAAGGTGCTGGTGATCGACGCCGAGACCGGGAAGGTGGTCGGCAGCGGTCGCGGCGACCACGAGGTGAGCGGGACTGGTGGGGCCCGGGAGACCGATCCCAGGGTCTGGTGGCAGGCTCTCGGTCAGGCGATGTCCGCGACCGGCATGGCTACAGACATCACTGCCATGGCGATTGGTGGGCAGCAGCACGGTCTCGTGGTCCTCGACGCTGCTGACCAGCCACTGCGTCCCGCCATGCTGTGGAATGACATTCGCTCCGCTCCCCAGGCCATCGAGCTCATCGAGCGATGGGGTGCCGAGGTCTGGGCAGAGCGGATCGGCATTGTGCCGGTGGCATCATTCACAATCTCGAAGTGGCTGTGGCTCACCCAAAATGAGCCGGAGACCGCCGCTGCGACGCGTCGGGTCCTCCTCCCCCATGACTACATCAACTTCCGTCTGACCGGCAACGCGGTGACCGACCGGGGCGACGCGTCCGGGACGGGATGGTGGTCTTCGGCCACTGAGGCCTATTCCTCCGAGGCTCTCGACTTGGTGGGTCTCGATCCGTCCCTACTGCCCTCCATCGTCGCGCCCGGCAGTCAGGCCGGAGTGGTGACCGCGGAAGCGTCGGAGGCAATCGGCGTCCCCGCGGGGACGCCGGTGGCAGGTGGCACTGGTGACAACATGGGTGCGGCCATGGGGCTCGGGCTCACACCGGGACGACCGGTGGTCAGTCTGGGAACCTCGGGAACGATCTACGCAGTGTCCGAGAGCCGGATCGTCGACCCCAGCGGAGTGGTCGCTGGTTTCGCCACCGCCGATCGAGGCTTCCTCCCACTCGCAGCCACTCTCAACTGCACTCTGGCAGTCGACCGGTTCGCGGCCTGGCTGGGCCTCGATCGAGAGCAGGTGGCCGATGCCACCGAAGTGGTTGTCCTCCCCTACCTCGACGGCGAGCGAACACCCAATCTTCCCGGGGCCGCAGGCAGTGTCCACGGGCTCCGGCACGCCACCCGGCCGGAGGAAATCCTGCTCGCCGCCTATCAGGGCGCGGCTGCCTCACTGCTCGAGGCAATGTCGGCCATCTCCACAGCTGGGTCAGGCATCCCTGAGTCGGCCCCTTTGATCCTCATAGGTGGCGGGGCGAGGGGCGCGGCTTGGCAAAGGGTCATCGCCGAGCTCTCGCAGAGATCGCTGATAGTCCCGGAAACCGACGAACCGGTCGCGTTGGGAGCAGCCATCCAGGCAGCTTCGATGATCACCGGGTCTTTCGGCCCTGACATCGCCGCGGGTTGGTCCACGATGAAGGGACCGATGGTTGATCCGGGGGCGGGGCCAGGGGCTGCCCTGGAGCGGATCAGAGCCACGAGAGAAGCCGTTACCTAACCGCGATCAGCCGGCGGCGAGCTCCAGTTGGAAGACGGTCCACGAGCCATCCCTGAAATACGTGACGTCGCCGTTCATTTGCCTGGCCAATCCGCGCGAGACCGACAAACCCAACCCCAGTGATCCAGTTTGGCGACCGGGGGAGTAGGGCTCGAAGAGGCGGCCCAAGACGTCGGCGGACACGCCGACTCCGTCGTCGAGCACTTGAACCGCCACCCTCCCGTCGGTGACCCCGGTGCGGAGGCGGATCTGCGTCCCCCCGTATTTCAATGCGTTGCGCACCAGATTCCTCACGATTTGGCGAATTCGCATCGCGTCTCCCCGCACCACGATCGTCGAGTCGGCTTCGTTGGCGACTCCGTTGAGATCGACGGTGTCGAACACCTCGTTCAGGGAGACCCGAGTGTCGTCTACGTGGATGGTGTCCTGGCTTCCGGCGAGGAAGTCGTCGAGCATGGCCGCGACATCACCGAGTTGGTTGCTGATCTCGGTCACCATCTCGTTTCGGGTGTCTTCCTCGAGATCCGCCCAGTCAGCAATGAGAATCGAGCTGAATCCCACCATGGCAGTGATTGGGTTGCGCAACTCATGGGCGATGACTGCAGTTAGCCGGTCCTTCGCCGCGACGGCTTCCTCGAGAGACTGTTCGGTCTCCCGAAGATCGGTCACGTCCAGGTCCACGATGACAACTCGCGAGTAGTCGGGTGCGCCGTTCCACATCGATGCCTTCCAATGGGAGCGGACGACTACGTCACCGGCGAGTGTCGGAGCCCGGTGCTCGCTATTGATCGACGTCACGCCTTGGAACGGGGCGAGAAACTGGGAGATCATGTGCCGATGAAGCTCGGGGTAGGCGTTGGCGGAGAAGTCTCTCGTGACCAGATCCGGGACCTGGTCCTCATACGCGAAGCCATAAAGTCCGGCCCACTCCTCGCTCGCGCCGAGTTCTATCGGAAGTCGGAGGCAATGCAGCAGCTCTTGTTCGTTGTCGAGCCGATCGGCGATCTCTTCCACGGAGAATCCGGCGAACCTGGTGATGATCGGTGTGTAGTCGACGATCAGCATCGGAACGGAGGCTGCGGAGACGAGACCGTCGATCTCGTTCTGCAATCCGCCCACAGGTGTATCCATTTCCCCTAGTAGATCGGCCGATTGAGTCTCAACCTTGATCGGGGCGGACGAGAAACAGGCTATTCCTTGGGCGGCGTGTCCCAGTCCTGGACATTTGCCCCGGCTTCGAGCGCCAGGATGTCAAGAGCAGCGGTTGCACCGGCGCCGGCCGAGATGATCGCCTGGCTCCGTTCGGGTCTTGCCGATCGGCCGACCACGTAGACCCGATCGAGAGAAGATCGATAGTCGCGGTCGACCTGAATCGCGCCGGATTCGTCCTCGGCCACACCCAGCGACCGCGCCAGTACCGGGTTCTTGCCCTCGGTGAGTATCAGGTAGTCGGCTGTTACCGCCCCTGATTCGGTGGTCACCACGAACCCGTCGTCGATCGTGACCGAGGTGACCTCCTCATCACGGAGGGTGGCGCCGAACCCGGTGACCTGTCTCTTGGCGATCTTCTGAAACGAAGGGCCCTCGATCTCAGGAATTCCCAGGTAGTTGTAAAGATACGCGTAGTTCATCGCGGTCTTGTCGGTTCCGAACACCGTCACCTCGTGCCCGTTCTTCGCCAGGAAGAGGGCCGCGGACAGACCACCCGGCCCCTCGCCCACGATTGCCACTGAAGCCATTTGATTCCCTTCTCTTGGAGCCGTCAACGCCCAACAGTCGTCACCTATGCCCGTTTGCTGACCATCATGCCGTCGTGGAAACCCTGGCCCTGCCTGTCAACGGGGTGCTGGACTTGAGACGGACCTTGCGACCACTGCACGGTTGGTTCGCCGATGACGGCTGGTGGCTGACGGCGGCGACCCTCGAAGGGCCCGGCACTCTGCGGATTCGGCGCACCCGTGAGGAGGTGATCGGGGAGGCCTGGGGTGGAGGAGCCAACTGGCTCCTCGGATCGTTGGGTGCCATTGCCGGACTCGAGGATGACCCGGCAAACTTCGCGACAGGTCATCCATTGGTTGGCGAGCTCCATCGTCGTCATCCGGGGATGCGCTTCGGGAGAACCGGGCTGGTTTTCGATGCCTTGGTGGTGGCGGTCGTCGGGCAGAAGGTGACCGGCATCGAAGCTTCGTCAGCGATGCGCGGTCTGCGTCGCGCCTTCGGTGCGCCCGCGCCCGGACCGCGTCGTGGCTTGTCGATGCCGCCCGACCCGGAGCGAATGGCCGCTGCTCCTTACTGGGCATATCACGAGCTGTATCTCGAGAAGAGGAGGGCGGACGTATTGCGCCGGGTTGCGGCCGACTTCACCAACATCGAAGCGTCTCGTGCTCACCCTCCGGCGTTGGCGGCAAGTGTCCTCGAACGACATTCGGGAGTGGGCCGATGGACCGTGGCCAAGACCCTGGTGGTGTCTCACGGCGATCCCGACCAAGTCGAAGTCGGTGACTTCCACGTAAAGCACATCGTGGTTCATCATTTGACCGGGCGATCTCGCGGCACCGACGAGGAGATGTTGGAGCTGATGGAGCCGTTCAGGCCGCATCGGGCCCGGGTGATCCGTCTCCTCCACACGCTGGGGCATGAGCCCAGTTTCGGCCCGAGGATGGCGCCCCGCGACATCACTGCGATCTGACCTAGGGTTCCCCGGTCCTCGCGTCGTGCCCGAACCTGGTTGCAAACGTTGATCGATCCGTCCACTGTCACCCTCGCCGATCTAGAGGCCGATCCGCATCCGATCCTGGCCGCTCTCCGTCGCGACCACCCGGTTTGCCACGTGCCGGGTATGGATATGTGGCTTGTCACCAGGTGGGACGACGTGGTGTATGTGTGCGAGCACCCCGAGATCTTCTCGGCCAATACCGATCCGAGCTGGTTACGGGAGTGTCTCGGTGAGAACATGCTCACCCTCGACGGGACCGCCCATGACCGGCTAGCCAACGGGATGCGGCCGCCGTTTGCCGGTAACGAGGCGGGGCGATCCCTGCGCCAGGCTCTGCCCGAGATGCTCGACGGGCTCATCGAAGGATTCGTGGCCGATGGCGTCACCGATCTGATGGCCAGCTACGCGGAGCCGCTTGCGAATCTCACCCTTCTCGAAGCGCTCGGATTCGGCTCGGTGACATGGCAACAGCTCGCCGGGTGGTGTCATGGGGTGATCGTGGGGATCTCCAACTTCGAGAACGACCCCGACAAGGCCGGTATCGCGGCGGCCGCGCATCGAGAGCTTGGAGAGGCACTCGACCACCAGCTGGCGTTGTTACGAGAGCAGCCCGACGATCGCGGCCTCACCCATTTCCTACGCGCCGGCTTCACCCGTGATGAGATCGTCAACAACGTGCGCTTGATGATCTCCGGCGGCATCAACGAGCCACGGGACGGGGTGGGCCTGGTGATGTACGTGTTGCTCACGAATCCGGGTCTTCTCGACGCCGTGCAACAGGACCGGTCCCTGCTTCGCAAAGTGGTCGAGGAGACGTTTCGCTTCCACACCCCGGTCGGGACGGCCACCCGACAGGCGGTTCGCGACGTCGAGATCGGCGGGACCATCGTGCCGGCCGGGTCGATCGTCGCGGGTGTGCTCACCGCGGCAAATCGCGACCCTGAGCGATGGTCTGCTCCCGACGAGTTTCGATTGGACCGGGGTGAAGGCTCCCATCTTGCGTTCTCACTCGGTGAGCATCGCTGTCTTGGGGAGTGGTTGGGCCGTCAGCAGGTGAGGATCGGGGTTGAGCGGCTTCTCGATCGCCTACCTGAGGTTCGCCTCACAGGTGAGGTCGAGCTGCACGGGTTCGAGTTCCGAGGACCGGTGGCGCTGGAGGTGGCTTGGGGTTGAGGGTTCAGTAATAGGGGAGATACTCCCCGATCTCCCAATCCGTGGTGTGTGTCATGTAGCGGTCCCACTCCGCCCGTTTCACCGCCAGGAACCCTTCGACATAGCTCGGGGAGAAGGCCTCGACGAACTCCTTGTCGTCTTCCAAGGCGTCCAGAGCGGCACCAAGACTGGAGGGGACGGCCACATCGGTGTCGACCCCGGTGATGCAATCCTGGGTCTCTGCAGGCGGGCACTCCAACTCCATTCGCACCCCACGCAGGGCCGAAACCAACGTGACCGCTGCCGCCAGGTGGAGCGAAGTTGCTCCGTCTGCCAAGCGGTGCTCGAGCCTGATCCCTGATTCGTTGGCCGGCGGCACCCGAACCGCCACCCCCCGATGGTCGAATCCCCAATTGGCGTAGTAGCCATTCAACGCACCCGGCTGCAGGCGTTTGTAGGCGTTCACCGTGGGCGCGACCAGAGCCGTCATCGAGACATGGTCGTTCACTATCCCTGCGATGCATTGGCGGGCGAGGTGACTGAGACCGTGAGGATCGGTGGGATCAAAGAAAGCGTTGTTCCCCGCACCGTCGACCAACGACAAGTTGACGTGGATCCCACTGCCGCCCCGATCTGTGATCGGCTTGCCCATGAAGGAGAGGAGATACCCGCGACGGGCAGCCACCTCCCTGGCCATGACCTTGAACAAGAAGGCGTCGTCGGCAGCCTGCAATGCCGTGTCATAGCGAAGGGTGAGCTCGAATTGCCCGTCGTCGTACTCTGAATTGACCGACTCGAGGTCCAAGCCCATCTCGTGGGCGGTCTCCATGATCTCCTGGATGGTGCCGCTGGGATCTACGGCGCTCCCGGTGCCGTACACATAGGAGCCGGGGGTGTGGATCGGATTCCAGCCTCGTTCGCCGTCCGGCTCGAAGAGAAACGCCTCCAGTTCGAAGCCGACCTTTGGCGTCAGCCCAAGGGCCTCCCATTCGCCGATCACCCGCTCCAGGATTGACCGGGGGGCCAACTCGATCGGAACCCCATCCTTGGTGATCGAGGCGACAACGACCCCGGTTCCTTGTTCCCATCCCGGCCTGACGTCATCGATCGAGAACCTGGCCTCGACGTCGGGAAAGCTCTCATGGTGGGCTCCCGGATGGGGGATCATCACCCGATTGAGCTGAAGGGAGAAAAGGGCGACGCAGTGGTTGCTCCCTTCCACCGCCCGTGCGCTAGACAGGTACTTGCCCCGAGCCAGGCCGAGATGATCGGGCCAGAGAAAACGGACTCGGTCGTAGCTGGTCTTGCTCAGAAGCCTGCCTCCTTCGGGCGGAGAGACTACTGCTCCGCGATAAGCTCACCGGATGCGGGCTCTCGTCATAGAACACGACCCGCTGTCGACCCCGGAGCGAGTGGGCGCGCACCTGGAGCGCCGGGGAGCCACCCTCGAGCCGTTTGTCGTGGTGGAAGACATTCGCGATCCTGCGGTGTCGGCCACTTTCCCCGAGAACGGCAGCCATGACCTGGTGGTCTTGATGGGCTCGCCGTGGTCGGTGTACGAGGATCGGGTTCAGGGATGGGTGGTTCCCGAGCTCGAGTTCATACGTCGTCAGGTCAGTTCGGGGATCCCGGTCCTCGGCATCTGCTTCGGAGCTCAAGCCATGTCCGCCGCGCTCGGTGGACAGGTGACCCGCTCGGCCCGGCCCGAGTACGGATGGGTGAGCATCGATTCAGACGCCGACCCGATCGCTCCCGGGCCCTGGTTCCAGTATCACCACGACGAATTCACCCTTCCCCCGGGTGGAGTCGAGTTGGCGCGCAACCCGTCGGGCCTCCAAGCGTTCCGAATCGGGCGGAATCTGGCAGTCCAATTTCACCCTGAGATGACCGCGAGTCTGATCTCGTCCTGGTCCGAGGTCGATGGCGCGGTCGAAATGGTGGAAGCCGGGATCGACCCTGATCAGGTGATCGAGGAGAGCCGGTTGCTGGAGAGGACAACCCAGCCCGCGCTGGAGCGAATGTTGGACTGGTTCCTCGACGAGATTGCAGGAGCCGGGTGACCGGACACCGGCCGAGGGTTGCGGTCGACCTCACCGATCCCGACCTCTGGCAACGGGGCGTGCCCCATGACGAGTTTCAACGACTGCGGGCCGACGCTCCTGTGGCCTGGTCCGACCATCCCTCCGGCCACCGCGGCTTCTGGGTGGTGAGCAGATATGCCGATGTGGTCGCAGTGTCTCGGGATCCGGCCACCTTCTCCTCCCGGGACGGGGTCATCACCCTCGACGACCTAAAGCCCGATCAGCTGGAGGCAAGACGAACGATGCTCGAGGAAGATGCACCCCGCCACCGCGAGCTCCGGGCGTTGACCTCGGCCCACTTCACACCAAAGGCGGTGCGCGCCTACGAGGCCTACATCCGCGCCCTCACTGCAGACTGCATCGATTCTGCCGTCACTGCGGGAGAGTGCGATCTGGTCTCGCACCTGAGCGAACGGGTGCCGATCCGGGTGCTAGGTCGGATCCTCGGGGTTCCGGCCGAGAAGGTAGACGAGTTGATTCGCCTCGGAAACCAGATGATCGGCTCGGACGACCCTGAGTATCTAGACCCGATGCTGGATGAGGTGACGCCGGCTGAGCGCCGGCTGCTCCCGTTCGGGAGCGCAGCAGCCGTCGGAGCATTCCAGTTGGCTTGGGAGATCGCAGCGAAACGCAGGGCCCACCCCGACGACGACGTGATGACCGCCTTGGCCATGGGTGAGGTCGACGGTGAGC
>JALYNX010000340.1 GCA_030772935.1 Actinomycetota bacterium
CGCCTACGGTGAGGAGCCCTGATTCGAGCATGGTCCCGACCTGGTCCCACGACAACGGCTCCGCCCTCACCCCCGGGCCGAGGGAGACACCGGTCTCTATCGACTCGGTTGCCAGGTACAGCGTGAATGGGAAGCCGCGGTCGAGAAGAAGGGGGAAAGCCGTCGTGAAAGTGTCCCGGTATCCATCGTCGAATGTGAGCACCACCAGACGCTCCGAGGCAGGCTCTGCCCATCTGACCAATGCCTCCCCGAGCTCGACCACCTCTCGATTGGCCGACAGCCATGCGATCTGTCTTCGAAAGTCGTCGAGACGGACCTCCATCTCGCGCCCCAGACCGGCCTCGACCTGGTGATAGATGAGGACCCGGGGTCCTGGTGGAGGCGGCAAGAAGGCATCGGTGAGTGTGGAGGCAGTCTTGACCGCGGTTCGCGCCAGCGACACGCCTAGCCGGTGGCGAGGAGTGAGTTCATCTCATCCTCGGTGAGAACGGGAAACAAGAGAAGGCCCAAACGCTGCAACGGCGCCAGGTTGGCCCGATAGCCGAGGGACCAATCGGGATTCCACTCCCAGGCCCCGCCTTTGTTGCGCTTGCGGGAGACTTTGGTCTCCTCGTCGACGGTGATCCCCAACAACAGCCCCAGGGAGGTCTCCATCCGGCGCACTTCCCGGATCCGAGCCTCGAGGAGCGCCGCCTGCTCGACATCACCCTTCACATGGGCCGACTTCGAGTTGCGCTCCAACTCGTCGATGACCCGACTCGTCACCTGGGTCATCAGATTCTCGATCTTCTGACGATCGAAGCGATGGGCGGGGACCAGGACCTGAACGGTGCCGTCCTCGCTGGTCAGGTGCCAGACCGAAGGCACCCCGTTGGTTCGCTTCAGGTGTCTCAGAAAGAATTCGCCGGCCAGCCAGTCGTCGACAGTGATCGACTCCCGACCGGTTCCGACGGCCAGGATCTCCTCCATCTCGGCGACGATCGCGTCGGCGGTATGGGGAGCGACTTCGCTGTGCAGCTCCTCCATCAACCATCTTCCGACTGATGGGTGTTCGGTCAGGGAGCGGAAGGGAAGAAAACCGCTGAGTGAGACCTCGTCGACTACGTCGTCAGAAAAGTCACCTTCCCCGTAACTGGCGGTCATCATGTCCTCGACTCGAGAGACGAGATACTCCGCAACCGCCTCGAAAGCCACCGCCGGTGCGGCGCCGTCGAGGGCGGTGAGCAACTCACGGCCGAAGTCGTTGGCCTCAGCCGCTTCCTGCAACGTGCCGACCCGATCGACGAGGTTCTGCAGAGAATCTGCCGATGAACCGGATGAGCCCTTATGGGTGGGCGATGGGTAGTGACTCAGCCTCGACATCGGTGAAGTGGTCGCCGCGGTGTGAGCTACGGGGGGCACGACGTGCTCGACCGTGCGCCCGTCTCCCATCCCCCAGAGCGCTCGCTCCGAGCGTTGGAGGAAGACGGCACCGAGGATCGAGACCTGTCGTTGCACGACGTCGAAGACCAGGCCATTGACCTGAGGCATGGTCGACCTACCCGGCGTCAACACCAGGACACTGCGACGCAACCTCTGCATCGCCACCTGCGCTGCTGGAGTCCCAATATCGCCGACGGCGACCATGACCACGTCGAAGTGCTTGGCGGCTTCCTCGAT
The DNA here is from genome assembly GCA_030772935.1 of Actinomycetota bacterium. GTDB lineage: Bacteria > Actinomycetota > Acidimicrobiia > Spongiisociales > ZC4RG35 > JALYNX01. The sequence continues at coordinate 1,660 of JALYNX010000340.1, forward strand.
GAAGGCTCGGAACTGGCGTCCGGCGATGGCGTCACCGGGCGAGGCCGGGGGTGGGCCGGAGGGGACCACCGCCAGGTCGGGGCGGACGAACAACGAGTTGGCGACCGCGCCGGCCACGGCACGCTCGAACCCGAGAGACTCCGGGTTGAGTGCCAGGACCGCGGATAGAGAGGAGCCACCAACCTTGTACTCGACCACCGCCGAATCGCTGGCGAAGTCGGCGTCGACCAGAAGCACGGACGAGCCGGCGCTGGCCATGGAAACCGCGAGATCGGTGGTCAGGGCATGCACGCCCTGGGCTGCGACATTGTGACCGGTGACGGCCAGGGTGGCGCCGGTGGAGGGAAGCTGCGCCTCGATAACCGAGCGCAGGGCCTGAATCGCGGGCTTGCGGGCTCCGCCCTCCGTTGCGTCGTACCAGGCCTCTCCGACCGCGGTGCCAAGACGCCGGGCCGGCACCTCTCCGAGAAATGCGATCTCGAGATCCTCGGGAAGCCATACCGGCTTTTTGGCCCTGGTGATGAAGACCAGCCCGAAGAGGGCGAGTGCGATACCACCGAGAAGCCCGATCAACCCGTTGATTATGGGATTGCCCGGAGCCCCGGTCAGGTTCTCGGTGACAACCGGGTCGATTGACCCGCTGTCGATGATGCCCAACGCCCGCAGGTTGAGTTGCTCGTACTCGGCACCGAGTAGCGCAAGCCCGTTCTGCAAGGACGTGAGCCGGAACTGGTCGGCGATGCTGAGTGTTGTCGAAGGTGCCAAGCCCAGGGCTGCCCTTTGGGCCTTGAGCTCGATCAGGGC
>JALYNX010000341.1 GCA_030772935.1 Actinomycetota bacterium
CCCCGACTCCAACGCCCTATCCGCCGATCCTGCCCCCGGCGGCTCAAAAGCCACGGGAACACTCGATGCTGGGTCGGTTGACAGTTGGGTTCATGTTGCTCGGGCTCGGTGTGTTGGCTCTCCTCGACAATTTGCCGGACGTGGCCGTAGAGCCGGAACCACGCCACTACATGGCGCTTGCAGTGACCATCCTCGGCATTGGGCTGTTGGTCGGCGCATTCGCCGGTCGGGCCAGATGGCTGATCGTGGTCGGTGTGATCATGGTGCCGACGATGCTGTTCTCACCCGTCTTTGAGTACGAGTGGACCAGCGAGACCTTCGAACGCTCGGCGACGCCGACCAGCTTCGCCGAGGTGGACGATGTCTACGAGCTCGAACTCGGCAACCTCGAAATCGACCTGAGAGAACTTCCCTGGAACGGCCAGATCATCGAAATCTCGATATCCGTCGACGCCGGCAACGTAGCGCTCAGACTCCCCGAGGGCGTCGGCCTCGTCGGAAGCGCCGAAGTCTCGGTGGGGCGGGTGGCAGCTCCAGGTCGGGAGACTTCTGGTCTTGGCAACCCGGCACTGACGTTCAACAGTCCAGGGCCCCGAGGGACTGTGGACCTCGACGCCTCGGTCGACCTTGGCAACATCGAAATCTCCCGTGGTTGATCGAAAGGATCAAACAGAATGAAGACACATAACTTCGACGCAGTCTCTTTCATTGCCGGATTGGCATTCAGCATCCTGGGGCTGCTCTTTCTCATCCCCGAGACGCCCGAACAGGTCCTTGACGTTCTTCTCGACTCTGGTGCCTGGTTCTGGCCGATCGCCCTGCTGTTGGTCGGAGTCGCCGTGATTGTCCCCGCACTCATGCCCAAGAAGGACGAGGAGTCGATCGAGGCGGGTGAGTCCGACTAGCCGGCAGGTCGCGGGTTCCGGATCGCCTGGTAGAGAGTTCTGCCGGCGAGAACCAGGATCAACATCCCGAACACCAGTGAGAGGGTGCGGCCTTCGATCCCGAGCGCTACCTGAGCCCCGACAACCGAACCGGCCACTCCCCCGAGTCCAATGACGAGTCCGTCCTCGAGACGGACTCGTCGGTTTTTGCGGTTGACGATGGTTCCGGCAATGGCGGTGAGGATGATGGCAACCAGCGAAGTGCCCTGGGCCTCGTGCTGGCCGAAACCGAGGAGAAGGACTGTCGCCGGCACGATGACGACTCCGCCCCCGACCCCGGCAACGCCGGCAAAAAGGCCGGAGACGAGACCGATCCCGATCGCAATCGCGATTTGGGCGGTTTGATCGAAGTCAGCGGACCCGGGCAACGGATCCCCTCCTGCCATCATCCGGACTGCGGCAGCCAACAGGATCAGCCCGAAGACGATGGTCAGGGAGCGCGCACTCATCCGGTTCATCAGCGAGGCGCCGGTCACCGACCCGATCATCCCGCCGAGACCGACAAAGATGCCAAGGCTCAGATTGATCTCGCCGGAGATCCCGAACGCGACCGCGCCCGCAACGGCGATAGGAACTATGGCTGCCAGAGAGGTTGCGGTCGCCCGATGGCGATCGAGACCGACCGCAACCAACAATGGGACCAGGATGATCCCCCCGCCAATTCCAAAGCCTCCAGAGAGCAGACCCGCGGTCAGCCCGATCAGCGCAAGTTTCCAGGCCTTAACGGCCAGCGGCGCCGAAATCTGCACCGGCTCACCCTATATGGGAAGCAGGTCGCAACCGTTCAACCGCGAGGTCGAGCCGCCTTGACCCTCAACCGGCGCCCGGCGACTTCTCGTCCGTCGATCTCGGCGATGGCCGAAGATCCCTTACCCTCTCCAACAACCACGAATCCGAAACCGCGAGAGCGATCCGTGTCCTTGTACTTGACGATGGTGGCCGAATGCACCGGCCCATGGTCCCTGAACATGGCCGACAACCCGTCTTCGGTGAACGAATAGGGAAGGTTCCCGACGTAGAGCGTCGAGCCACCCGAGTGATCTCGGTCGACAGGTCGACGCGTCGTTGTCACCGTCGTCGAGGGCCGTTTCTTGTGTTCATCCCGATCGGGTTCGGCGAAGTGACCCGTGGGGACAGGCCTTGTGGGCATCGGGCTTCCGATCCCCAAGGAATGCTGGAGGCGCTTGGCAGCCCGCACCTGGGATCCGTCGACTAGGGACACGACGAGGCCCGAGGCACCCGCACGGGCGGTCCTCCCCGAGCGATGGACGTAGGCCTTGTCGTCCTCGGCCGGGTCGAAGTGGATCACACTGGCCACCCCTTCGACGTGGATACCCCTGGCAGCAACGTCGGTTGCGACCAGCGCTTGGGCGCGCCCGGTGGTGAAGTCCTTGAGGGCGCGATTTCGCTGTGCCTGGGATCGTCCTCCATGCATCGCGACTGCGGTGACACCTGCTCTCTCCAACTGACGGGCGAGACGGTCGGCACCATGCCGGGTGCGGGTGAAGATGATCGAAGGGCTGGCCGAAGCCACCACTTCAGCGGTGTGAGCCACCCGATCGCCACGATCGATCATCCAGAAGACATGCTCGACATCATTGACCGCATCTTCTTGAAGATCAGACTCGTGTCGAACCGGATTCCGCTGGTATCGCTGAGTGAGGACGGCCACGTCACCATCGAGGGTGGCCGAGAAGAGAACGGTCTGACGCTCGCGAGAAGTCATTTCCAGAAGGCGGCGCACCGCGGGCAGAAAGCCCATATCGGCCATCCGGTCGGCCTCGTCGACCACGACGAAGTCCACGTCCCGCAGGTCGACGTCTCCCTGATTGATCAGATCCTCGAGCCTTCCTGGGCAAGCCACGAGGAGATCGACACCCTGGTGGAGCTGGCGACGCTGTGGGCCGTAGCCGACCCCTCCGTAGATGGAGGCCATCGAACGGTTGGA
>JALYNX010000342.1 GCA_030772935.1 Actinomycetota bacterium
GTCCGTCGACCACCCGACGATCGGGGTGCTCACCCCCGGGGTCGCCAACTCGGCCTACTTCGAGCATTCCTTCCTCGCCCGACAGATGGGGGTGGAGCTGGTGGAGGGACGAGACCTGGTCGTCGACGACCACATCGCCTACATGCGAACCACGCGCGGCCTGAAGCGGGTCGACGTCATCTACCGCAGGATCGGCGACGAGTTCTTGGACCCGGTTGTGTTCCGTCAGGACAGTCTGTTGGGAGTGCCGGGGCTCTTGGGTGCCGCCCGCGCCGGAAACGTCACCATCGCCAACGCCATCGGGAACGGGGTGGCCGACGACAAAGGTGTCTATCCCTTCGTGCCGGCGCTCATCGAGTACTACCTGGGGGAGAAGCCGATCCTCCCCAATGTGACCACCTACCTCCCCTGGGAGCCCGACCAGCTCGAGTTGATCCTCGGTCGGATCGATCAGCTGGTGGTCAAACCGGTCGGCGAAGCCGGCGGATACGGGATCGTGATCGGATCCAGCGCCGATGAAGCCACCCTGGAACGGACCGCGGAAGCTCTCAAGGCCAACCCCCGGGGACACATCGCCCAGGAGACAGTCGACCTCTCGACCCACCCCACCTTCGTCGGAGGCAAGCTCGAGCCGCGTCACATCGATCTCCGTCCGTTCGTGCTCAGCGGCGACCGAATCGAAGTCGTTCCCGGCGGCCTGACCAGGGTGGCGTTGCGTGAGGGGTCGCTGATCGTGAACTCGGCCCAGGGCGGGGGGTCGAAGGACACCTGGGTGCTCGAAGGCCAGGAGCAGGAGGATCGAGATGCTGTCACGACACGCTGAGGACCTGTTCTGGCTTGGGCGCTATATCGAGCGGGCCGAGGACACCGCCCGGATGCTCGACGTCACCTATCACAACCTCCTCGAATCACCTCCCGACGACGAGTCGACGGCGTGGACCGAGCTACTGGAGGTCCTCTACCTCGGCGCCTCCTTCGAGAAGGGCACCTTGGATGGAGGTGCGGTGAGCTCCTATCTGGTGACCGATCGCGAGAACCCAGGGTCGATCTACTCCGCGGTGGCTCGGGCCCGTGAGAACGCACGGGGATTGAGGGATCGGATCTCGACCGAGCTCTGGGAGGCAATCAACCGTTTCTATCTGGAACTGGGGAGGCCCGACCTGGAGTCGCAGGTGATCCACCGCCCCTATGAGGTGTTTCGCTCCGTGAAGAGCCAGTGCCAGTTGATCAGTGGTGTCGCCTCCCAGACCATGCCCCGCGACGAGGGCTACCGGTTCATCGTCCTGGGTTGGATGCTGGAGCGGGCGGAGATGACCTGCCGCCTTCTCGCGGTCCGCTATGCGGGTCTCAGCCGCAGTGAGACGCCAATGGGGTTCCATGCATGGGTCTCGGTCCTCAAGTCGGTGTCGGCCTACGAGGCCTATCTCAAGGCCCACGATGCGTCACTGCACCCGACCCGCGTCCTCGAGTACCTGTTGTTGGACCGGGAGTTCCCCCGCAGCGTGCTCTATTGCCTGCGAACCGTCGAGGACCAGCTCACCATCCTCACCGGTGGCTCCGAACAAACTGAGGTGGGGCGCGCCATCGGGAGGGTCAGGGCCCGAGCCGAGTTCTGCAATATCGAAGACATCCTCGACGATGACCTCGACCATTTCCTACAGAGCCTCCAGGTGTAGATCTACGAGGTCGCCGAGGAGGTTGAGGCCCACTTTTTCAAGAGCGGCACCGATCTCCAACTTCACTCATACAGGTCGGCCTGATGCGTCTCGAGATCCGCTACGTCAACGAGTTCGTGTACGCCGAGCCGGTCACCGAGTCGCACAACTTGTTGCGCGCCTGTCCCGTCGAAGAGGGTCAGCAGCGTCGCTTCGAGTACCGGGTGGAAGTGAGCCCGGACGCCAGGATCGACTCCTACACCGACTATTGGGGAACACGGGTGGACGAGTTCGGGATCCGGGAACCCCATTCCACGCTCCGTGTCATCGCTGAGTCCGTGGTCGAAACCGGGAAGCCGCCGGTACCTACCGCCGACTCGCCGCTCAGCCGGTATCAGGAGGTGGCGATCGAGCTCTCCGAGTATCTGAGGTCCTCTCCTCACGCCAGGTGGGACCCGGCAATTGCCGCTCTGGCCGAGGAGTCAGTGGCGGGATCGAAAACGGTGCTCGAAGCGGTCGCTGCCATCGCCGACACCGTGAGCGCCAGCCTTGCCTACGCACCGGGTGCCACCTTCGTAGGAGTGGACATCGGCCAGGTGTTGGCCCAGGGCAAAGGGGTGTGCCAGGACTTCGCCCATCTCGCCATCT
>JALYNX010000343.1 GCA_030772935.1 Actinomycetota bacterium
GCTCAATGTGCTGCTGTGGGCGATGATCGCCTACGAGACCATCTTCGTCTATGACGAGCGGCGTTATCGGCTCCGCCATGGCCTGGACGTCGACATCCCAGGAAGCCAGTAGGTTCAGGAGAGCCGATGTCGATCGAAGCCGCCCTCGTCTACAACAACGTCCTCGCCATTCTCTCCCTGGTGGCATTGGCCGGCTCCGTCGGTCTGATCATCTATCGGGTGGCGAGAGGCTCTGAGGCGGCATATCTCCTCGGTGACAAGGCGATCTGGCTGGCATGGTTGGTGGCTTTGGTGGCGACGGTCGGCTCCCTGATCTATTCAGAGGTGATCCATTTCGTGCCCTGTCGCCTCTGTTGGTTCCAGCGGATCGCCATGTACCCGCTGGCTTTCGTTCTCTTGGTGGGTGCCATCCGCAAGGAGGCGGTCGTGAAGTACTACGCCCTGCCCCTCGCCCTGGCCGGGCTGGCAGTTTCGATCTATCACAACCTGATCCAGTTCTACCCCAGCCTCGAGGGCGGCTCTTGTGACCCGCTCAATCCCTGTTCAGCGCGGTCGATCGAGATATTCGGTTTCATCGACATCCCATTTATGGCCGGCGCCGGGTTTATCTTGATCTCCGTCTTGCTTGCCCTCTATGTCAGAACTGAGAAAGCCGAACCATGACCCAACGTAGCCAGAAGAAGCCACCGGCCAAGACCGGTCCCAACCTGACGACCCTGTGGTGGATTCTGGGGGGAGTCGCTGGGCTGGCCCTGATCGTCCTTCTCGCCATCTCGATCGCCGGTGAGGAGGAACTCGATGACAGCATCGCCTTCGGTGAGGTCTCCGTTGAAGGCGAGCCACTCCCGGTGCTGCAGGACCCGATCAATGATCCGGCGGTCGGGATGACAGCAGCGACGATCAGCGGTGGCGATTGGAATGACAACCAGTACAGCATTGGCCCTGACGGCACCCCCAAGATCGTGGTGTTCCTGGCCCATTGGTGCCCCCATTGCCAGGCCGAGGTCCCTGTCATCAACCAGTGGCTGGCCAGCGGCGGTCTGCCCGACGGCGTCGAGATGTTCTCGGTGACCGTTTTCAGTGACCGCCTCCGTGGAAACTGGCCTCCTCAGACGTGGCTCGAAGACGCAGCCTGGACGGTGCCGGTGATCATGGATGACGCGATCGGGACTGTGGCCACCACCGTCGGGATGACGAGCACCCCTCTGTATATCGTCCTCGACGGCGAGAACAAGGTTGTGCAACGAATCTCGGGTGAGATCGGAGCTGCTGGTCTCGATACGTTGAGTCAGCTCGCCCTGGAGAGCGCAGCCTGATCAGCTCTCGAGAGACCTGATCTTCTCCAGCCGTCGGACATGACGCTCCTCGCGGCTGAATTTCGCCTCGAGGAAGGTAGTCACCAAGTCCTGAGCCAAGGCGATCCCGATCACCCTTGACCCGAGGCAGATCACGTTCACGTCGTCGTGTTCCACCATTTGATGTGCGGTGTACACGTCGTGGGCCACGGCGGCCCGGATTCCGTTCAGCTTGCTGGCTGCCACCGAGGCTCCGGCCCCTGAACCACAGATGATGATCCCCCGGTCGGCCCGTCCGTCGAGGACCGCCTGACCCACCGCTGCTGCGTAGTCGGGGTAGTCGACAGGTTCCGCGGAATGGGTCCCAAGGTCGTAGACGGCATGGCCGGATTCGGCGAGCCAGGAAGCCAGATGTTCCTTCATCGAGTAACCGGCGTGGTCGGAGCCGAGTGCGATTCTCATGGCCGCGGCAGGGTAGCCATGCCACTCCTGGGGACCGGACCCAACCTGTGGTTGGTGGCGCTGGGTGGTTACATACGAGGCAATGTCCGTGATCGTCGTCGAGGGTGGAGCGCGGCTCCAGGGGACCGTTGGGGTGCGTGGCGCCAAGAACGCAGTCCTCAAAGAGATGGTTTCGGCGTTGTTGGCGCCCGGACGTCATCGACTCACCAATGTGCCGACGATCCTCGACGTCGACCTGATGGGTCAGGTCCTCGATCATCTGGGATGTCGGGTGGAGATGGGCAGCAACGAGCTCTGGGTGGTCGTTCCCGAGGAGCTCAACCCCGAGGCCCCCATCGAACTGGTACGGCAAATGCGAGCGTCGATCGTGGTCTTGGGCCCGCTTCTCGCCAGGACCGGGTCCGCGAGGGTTGCCCTTCCGGGTGGCGACGACCTTGGAGCCAGGCCCATCGACATGCATCTCAGCGGTCTCGAATCCATGGGGGCCGAGTTCGAGTTGGTGCACGGAGAGCTCGTCGGGAGGGTGGACGGGCGTTTCAAGGGCACCGAAGTCGAATTGCCTTTCCCGTCGGTCGGCGCCACCGAGAGTCTTCTGTTCGCCGGTGTCACCGCTGAAGGGGAGACGATGATTGTGAACGCGGCGCGCGAACCCGAAGTCCAGGACTTGATCGCCCAACTGGCAGCCATGGGTGCAAACATCAGAGGTGGCGGCACCTCGTTGGTCACCGTCGTTGGCGTCGATCGTCTTTCCGCAGTCGAACATCGGGTGATCCCCGACCGTCTCGAAGCCGGGACCTATGCCGTGGCCGCCGCGATGACCGGCGGTGACGTGACTGTCACCGGTTGTTCTCCGGTCGACCTCAGAATGGAACTGAAAAAGCTCGAGGAGGCTGGCGCCGAGGTGGAGCGCGGTGACGGGTGGCTCCGGGTGATCGGACCGGAACGACCGGCTCCCGTCGACTTCGCAACTCTTCCCTTTCCCGGTTTCCACACCGACATGCACCCTCAAATGGTTGCCTTGCTCAGTGTCGCCTCCGGAACCTCGGTGATAACCGAGAACCTCTACGACTCCCGGTTCCGTTACGTCGGAGAGCTGGCCCGGATGGGAGCGGACATCACGACCGAGGCGCAACACGCCATAGTCCGCGGTGTCGACCAGCTCTCTGGGTGCCCGGTCCTGGCTCCCGACATCAGAGCGGGGGCCGCCCTGGTCCTGGCGGGATTGCGCGCCGATGGCACCACGTCTGTCAGCGACGCCGAGCACATCGATCGCGGTTATGAGGACTTCACTGGCCGGCTCGGGGCCCTCGGGGCCAAGGTGTCACGCGCCTGAGTCGGTTGGGCCGGTCGCAGCACGCCCTAGAATTGGGAAGAGTTGACACCTACAACCGGTTCTACCAAGCGATGACATCAAGCACCCCAGTGACGATCGCCCCTGCCAAGCAGGGCGATCGAGTCGAGATCGACCAGGAGAAGCTGGCCGAAACTCTCGAGTACATCCGTCCGGCCGTCCAGGCCGACGGTGGTGACTTGATCCTGCTCGGGACCGAAGGCGGAACCGTCAACATCCAGATGGTCGGCGCCTGCGGTGGCTGCCCACTGTCGATGATGACCTTGAAGGCGGGGATCGAACGGATCCTCATCGATCGAGTTCCAGGCGTCAAAGAGGTCACCGCCAGCGCCGATGCTCCCGCACTCGATGAAGACATCTCGGCGCCGAAGAACGGCGGGATCACGCTTCCCGGCCATCTGATGGCGTCCCCCGATCTGGCCTGATCGGTCTTAGTCTCTCCACGATGAGCTCGTCCGAGCTGATCGATCGCGTCCGGACCGGAGACCGGTCCGCCCTGGCTCGTTTGGTGACGGCTATCGAGTCGGGGGAGGCCGGTGTCATCGAAGCCATTGGCGGCTGGGGCGATCAAGGGCCATCGGGCAGGCGAATCGGGATCACCGGTCCTCCTGGCGCAGGAAAGTCGACACTGATCAGCGCCATCATCAACGAGCTTCGCTCCCGGTCCTTATCCGTCGCCGTTCTGGCTGTGGATCCATCGAGCCCGCTCACCGGTGGTGCACTGCTCGGCGATCGAATCCGGATGCAGGATCACGTGGAAGACGATGGGGTCTACATCCGCTCCATGGCCAGTCGAGGGCATCTGGGTGGTCTGGCGGTCGCCGCCGGGGCAACAATCGACGTCCTTTCCAAGGCCGGTTTCGACTACGTGCTCGTTGAGACGGTCGGGGTTGGCCAGTCGGAAGTCGAGGTTATGGGGTTGGTTGAAGTCGTGCTCCTCGTGGTCGGACCGGGGTGGGGAGACCAGATCCAGGCCGAGAAGGCGGGGGTGGTGGAGATCGCAGACCTGTTCGTCGTCAACAAGGGAGATCGCCCGGGTGTCGGCGAGGTGAGACGAGCCCTGTTGGGTGCTGCGGGTGAGTCGGGTTCTGAAGTCTTGATCACCACTGCCAGCACCGGAGAGGGCGTCGCCGCCCTGGTCGATGCGATCGACCGGCTGTTGGCGGGCTAGTCGGCCAGCGCCGCTTGGGCCGCAGCCAGACGGGCTCCCTCGATCCGGGGCGGGCTGCAGGACACATAATCGAGACCGAGCTCATGGACGAAGGCGATCGATTCGGGGTCGCCACCGTGCTCCCCACAGAGGCCGAGGGTGAGGTTGGGGTTGGCCTCCCGCCCCTCTTTGGCTGCCACCCGCACCAAGCGGCCCACTCCGGTGCGGTCCAGGGTCTGGAACGGGTTAGAGGCAAATATGCCCTGCTCGAGGTAGTCGCGCAAGAAGAGCCCTTCTGCGTCGTCGCGACTCAGCCCATAGGTCATCTGGGTGAGGTCGTTGGTTCCGAACGAGAAGAAGTCGGCAGCCTTGGCGATGAAGCCGGCCGTCAGGGCGGCACGAGGCAGCTCGATCATGGTTCCCACCGGAACCTTAAGCTCCAGCCCCGACTCGTCGGCTGCACTGGCAACCTCCTCTTCGATCATCTCCCGCATCCGGATCAGTTCCTCCACATCGGCGACGAGGGGGATCATGATCTCGAGTCTGGGGTTGCCCCCGGCTTCGAGTCGCGTCACGAGGGCCTGACAGGCGGCTCGCGCCTGCATCCTGTAGAGATGGTCGACCATGAGGCCGAGTCGGACGCCGCGCAGCCCGAGCATCGGATTGTCCTCCTCCCATCGAGCCACGTGCTCGGACATCGACTGCAGGTCGTGGATCGGGCGCCCTGCCTTGGCATTGAGACGCATCTCGTGCTCCAGCTCGAATCGTGAGGGGAGGAACTCGTGGAGTGGTGGGTCGAGAAGCCGGATCACCACAGGCAGCCCGTCCATGGCCTCGAGCAGGCTCTCGAAATCGCCGACCTGGACCCGCTCCAACTCCTTGAGTGCGGTGGCACTCTCTTCCTCGGAATCGGAGAGGATGATCCGCTGCACGACTTGGAGGCGCTCGCCAAGGAACATGTGCTCGGTGCGGGCGAGACCAATGCCTTGAGCTCCGAAATTCCGGGCGGCAGCTGCATCTGATGCGGTGTCGGCATTGGCCCAGACCTGCAGCACGCGGATCTCATCGGCCCATCCCAGGAGCTGCTGCAACTCGGGTGGGGATTCGGGGGCAACCACATCGACGCTGCCGATGAAGACGGTTCCGGTCGAACCGTCGATGGTCAACAGGTCGCCGGTTTTGAACTCATCGCCGCCGGCACGGGCAATTCCGGCCTCGACGTCGACGACCAGCTTCGCTGCCCCGGTCACAGCAGGCTTCCCCATGCCCCTCGCCACTACCGCGGCGTGCGAGGTCTTCCCGCCCTGGCTGGTGAGGATCCCCACAGCCGCAGCCATGCCGTGAATGTCGTTGGGCGTGGTCTCCGGCCTGACCAGGATGACTGCCTCGCCTTTCCTCTCCTCGACCACGGCGTCGTCGGAGGAGAAGACGACCTTGCCGATCGCGGCTCCGGGAGAGGCGGCGACCCCGGTGACGAAGGCGTTGGAAAGTTTGACGTGATCGGCGATGCGGGGGCGGTGGAGTTGTTCCAATGAAGCGGGGGCGACTCGTCCGATCGCCGTGGCCCGGTCGATCAGACCTTCTTCCACCATGGCAACCGCCATCTTGACCGCCGCTGCCGCAGTGCGTTTGCCAGGCCTGGTCTGGAGCATGTAGAGGACATCGCGCTCGATGGTGAACTCGATGTCGCACATGTCCCGATAGTGGGTTTCCAGACCGCTCATGATCTCCAACAGCTGGGCGTGGCACTTGGGATGGAGCTCTCCGAGCTGGTCCAACGTCAGCGGATTGCGGATGCCCGCCACCACATCCTCACCCTGGGCCCGCGGCAGATAGTCCCCGTAAACGAGTCGGGCTCCGGTTCCGGGGTCTCGGGTGAAGCAGACCCCGGTTCCTGAGTCGTCGCCGAGGTCGCCAAAAACCATCATCTGGACGTTGGCAGCGGTTCCCAGGTCATCGGGGATCGAGTTGATCCTCCGGTATTCGATGGCCCGCTTGGTGTTCCAGGAGCTGAAGACCGCGGTGATTGCCCCCTGCAACTGCTCACGGGGGTCGCTGGGGAGCGCTCCGGGTCGTCGCTCCTCGACGATCGCCTGGAAGCGGCGGGTTGCGGCTTCGAGG
>JALYNX010000344.1 GCA_030772935.1 Actinomycetota bacterium
ATGGTCCGTCCCATCGTCTCCGACGTCGGACTGGGCGCGGTGACGCTCAATGACTCCAACCAGGTGCTCGGCACGCGTCGTTTCGGGCCCGATCTCTCCGACGTCGGCAGCCGTATCGCCGGCAGCCAGATCGGGGCCATCATCACCGGTTTCGACAATCACCCAGCGGCAGTCCTTTCGAGCTCCGACCTCGAGGACCTGGTCGCCTACCTTCTCGAGTCCAAGACCACCGTCGCCCGTCCAGACGAATCGCCCGACGATGGCGAGGAAGCGCCCACTGAGGAGTCCCCCGAAGGCGTGGCTCAACCATGAGTGATCTCGTCACTGCCGCCGCGACCGCCCTGGGAGTGCCCGAGGCCCTGGTCCGCCGCTCGGCCGCCGCCAGGGCGACAGCCACCGGGATGACGGTCGATGAGGTGTTGACCGCCTGGGCCGGCGGAGCGGCAGTGGCCGGGGATGCACCAACTCCGGAGCCAGCGGTGAGCGGTACTGCTGACGAAGAGTCTGCACCCCCCTCGGTCGGCGAAGCGCCGACCGATCCCCCCGCAGAGCAGGGGGACAACCCACCCCCCTCGGTCGCCGAGCCCGAGCCGCAGGTCCTCGCGCCCGCCTCACCAGGCATCACCACCCGGGCCCCGATCCCCGCGGAAGTGTCAGCGGCCGAAGCGGCGAGTCTGCCCGAAGTGGTCACGGTTCCCACCGCCGGGATCCGGGAGCGAACCAACTTCCTCTTCCCCAGATGGCTGGCCGCGGTGATGTTGATCATCCCCCTCTTCGCCCTGTACGCATTGGGTGGCTCGGCCACCGGGATCTGCGGCGAGGCGACCGAATTGCTGACCGATGTGGTGAGCGGGGAGATCGTCAACTGCGACGGCTCGGAGTTCACCGGGTCCGGGATTGGTGGTGGCGGCACCGACTATGTCGCCCTCGGGGAGCGGGTATACAACGGCGAGGGTGCGACCTGTGATGGTTGTCACGGTGCCGGAGGAGGCGGTGGTGTCGGCCCGGCCCTGACTGGCGTGCTCACCACCTTCGGTGCGTGTACCGATCACATGGAGTGGGTGCGGCTCGGGACGAGCGGTTTCCAAGCGGCAGGTCGGGCCACGTATGGGGACACCGGCAAAACCGTTGGCGGTGGGGGGACGATGCCGCCGCACGCTTCGCTGAGCGAGGAACAACTGGCAGCGGTGGTGGTTTTCGAGAGGGTCCGCTTTGGTGGCGAAGCACCCGATCAGGTGCTGGTCGATTGTGGGGTCGGCCCCGAGGAGCCCCCTGCGGAGGGTGAAGAAGGGGCCCCGCCTCCCGACGACGGGGCGGTGACCACGACCACGGTGGCCGGCTGACCGCTTTCAGGCGAGTCGGCGCAGGGCGGAACGCAAGACACGGCGGTCCTTGATCTCACCCTCTGCCAGCACCTCGTTGCCGGGACCGAGCACCACCGGGATCCTCGACCCGTAGTGGCGGTACTCCGGGTTGGAGTCGATATCGATCTCCTCCAAGGTGGCGTCCATCCCTTCGACCACTGACATCAACAATGGGCGAGCTTGGTCGCAGAGATGGCAGCCGGAGCGGGTCAAGAATCTGACCACTAAAAGACTCAAGATATCACTCTCCGTGGTCGATAATGAGGGCGCATGCAGGAAGGAGGGTAAACCGTTCCCCTCATACCTAGGGCACGTTCGTCCCAGGTGTGAACGGATAGCCTCCCAGCCCGCCCCACGGTAACGGAGCCCTTCTTCATGTAGTCGGGGCCCCCATTTATGGGGGCCTCGACATTTTCTGGGGTAGATTCGCCGCTTCGTGCGACCCGCCACCGCCATCTTGATCGTGATCCTGCTCGTCCTGATCGCGGTCGCCGGGTTCATCCAGCTGGGAGTGATCCTCTCCCCGCCATCGTGACCATCACCCCGTTGCCAAATCTCAGCAATTCGTCGGCCCGTCCTTCGCGTACCGCCACCGCGATCAACCCCGCCGAGTCGACGTGGATCAACGGCTCGCCCTTGCCCACATCCGTGTAGGTGCTCACCCAGGGGATGCTGTGGATGGTGGCCCCGATGGTCAGATTGATGGTGGTCCCCGGTGTGCCACCAGCCGCAGTCAGCTCATCGGGCCCGATATTGGTCTGGACATTGCCGAAATGGTCGACCCACCAGGCTTCGCCGGACACGGTCAGCCCCTCGACCTTGGGCAACGGGAGCAGCAACGGTCTCACTTGATCGGCCGGGACCACTGGACCCAGGTCGACGAGATCCGCCTCCCCCGACGCCAACAGCGCGGCCGCAGGCGCGAAGATGTCACGGCCGTGGAAGGTGTCACCCGGTGAGGGGATCATCGCCTCGGGATTCTCGATCGAGACCATTTCCGTGGCCCCGCCGACCATGGCCACCGCCGGCGAGAGCACTCCGTTGTCGGGCCCCACGAAGAACCCCCAACCGGTGGCCACCGCCAGAGCCTTTCTGGTCGAGCCCACCTCGGGGTCGACCACCACCAGCGCCACGCCCTCCGGAAGGTATTGGATGGCTCTGGTCAAATGGAGTGCGCCAGAGCGGATGTCGCCCCGCGGGGTGTTGTGGGTGACGTCGATCACCCGGGATTCGGGCGCCAGCCTGGCCAGCACCCCATGGACCACTCCGACGAATTCGTCGCTGTGCCCGTAGTCGGACAGAAAGCTGATCGGCAGAGACATTCGCCTTGACGCTAGACCACCTACAAGGCGACCCAGAGGGAACAGGGGAAGCTCCCGGCATCTGCGTATATTGGGTCATGGTCGAGCCGAGCGTCGAAACACTGGCCAGGGAAGTTTCGAGAGCCAACGTTGCGATGCTGATGGGCGGGGTCGATACCGGTAAGACCACTCTGGCCCTACACGCAGCCCGGTTGGCGGTTGCCGCCGGCAGGACCGTCGCCCTGGTCGATGCGGATGTAGGCAACTCCACCGTGGGCCCGCCGGCGTGTGTCGGTCTCAAGATCATGCGGACTCCGGCGGACATCGACGAGGTAGCGGTCCCCGACCAGCTCCATTTTGTGGGGACCATCACCCCGGCCCGCCTCGTCCTCCAACAGGTGGTCGCCACCGCGGCCATGGTCGACATTGCCAAACGTCTGGCAGACCTGGTCATCCTCGACACCACCGCCGTCGTATCCGGCGTAGCCGGCGAGACCCTCAAGTACCACAAGGCCGAGCTCTGCCGGCCCGACAAGGTCGTGGCGCTGCAACGGGGTGGGGAGATGGAACCGGTGGTGGGGATGCTGCGCCGCTTCCTCGGAATGGATGTCACCGTCGCCCCCAGCGACCCCAACCTCAACCCGGTCTCCCCCGACGAGAGAGCACAACGGAGGACTGCCCTCTTCGCGAGGGCACTCGAGCCACCGCTGGAGCGATGGAAGGTCCGCCCCACGGTCTTCGCTCCAACCCTGCCCATGGGGCTCAATCTGGGACGGCTCCACCATGTCCTCGTCGGTGTTCAGGACGAGGGTGGTGGCTGTCTCGGCCTCGGGATCCTGATTCACGAGGACGACGCCCTTCGGGTCATGACCAACCGAGGCGAGGGGATGAAAGGTCTGCGTTTGGGGTCGATGAAACTCGACCCCGAGACCCTGACGTCGAGTGTGATCAGTCTTCGCGAAGTGATGTTCGGTATCTGATTTTTCCGGGCAGAACTCGCTGACCAGCCTGAACTCACTCTCGGTGGTTAAAGCTCACAGAGGGATACGCCGATAACCCCTGTACATGACGGGGACAAGGCGTTGGCTATCACTCTTGCTGCTTGCAGCCCTGGTAACCATGGGGCTAGGCCTGGCCGCGGGCGCCGATTCGGGCAGCGAAGCCGAGTTCGTCGGCAATATCAACGCCTCACGAGCCAGCGCTGGTCTCGGGCCCCTGACCGTCGAAGGTGGTCTCGTCTCACACGCCAGAAACCACACCGCTGACATGATTGCCGCAGGTGATATCTACCACTCGTCCAGCGGAGAGCTCGGTGCCGCCGGTGGCACTGGTTGGGACAGGATGGGTGAGAACGTCGGCAAGGGTCAGAGTCCGAGCAGCCTCCACGAAGCGTTCATGAATTCCCCGGGGCACAAAGCCAACATCCTTGGCGACTACAACTACGTCGGCGTCGGCACCGGAAGCCAAGACGGTTACCTCTACGTGACGGTCGTCTTCATGAAGAAAGGCTCGACGCCCGCTCCGGCGCCGGCCGCGACCACCACCACTGTCTCAGATTCGACGGGGGCAACCGCGGCTCCGGGCCCGACCACCCCCAAGCCAGCCCCCGACACGACCGCTACGACGACCACGACCATTCCCCCCACCACGACGACCACGATGATCGTGGGCCCGGACAAGGCTGTGGTTCCCGGTCAAGACTGCGTCGAGGCCGGTCGCTTCGGCCAGCTCTGTCACAACTGATTCGATCCGGCTGACGCCGCATCGTCTATCGGGTGAGATTGCAAGAACACGAAACGCCCGAGTGACCTCTCGGAGACTCCTCCGCACTTCCCCGAACGGACGCTTCTCCGAACTGCCTCTCGGGCGTTCGCAAACCCGAATCTACGGATTCGAGTTGATCGGATCAACAACCCTGTCTCCGAGCCAATAGAACGCCAAGTAGCGCTGACTATCGTCAGAAGGGTGCCCACCCAGGGCCCGGGACCGGTTACCAACAGCAAACGGGGTTATCCACAGGGCTTGTCAACAGGCGAGTGTTCACAAGTTTCTAAGCCTAATTTTCGCGACTGAGCTCGGGCGCCTCCAAGACAAGCCCATGGGGAGGTGGCCCGCTCACGACCATCGCATCTCGACTCGTGACTCCATCTCCCCGACCGGCAGGTCGCCACCCATGACCTGTGGCCGGCCGATTGTGGTGATCTGATCAGCCACATATGGAGACAGCTCGCCCAATGCCTCGACGGCCGCGGCGGCGCCGACAATGGCCGCCTCCTGCAGGCCGTCCCACGACTTGACCGCGATTCCGAGCCTGTTCTCAAAGGCAACACCGATGCAGCCCTCTGCCCCCCTCTTGGCTGCTGCATTCAACGCAGTGGCGAAGGCCGATTCGCCATTCCCCGGCCCCGACACCAAATTCGGGTAGCGGTGCATCGCCACAAAGACAGGCCGCAGCAAAGGATGGTTGGAGAGCCGGGCAAACAAGAGAGCCATCGCCCGCGTAGTCGTCCTCAACACCGGGGCGCCGCAGCCATCGACGCCGACCGGGTCAGCCCGGTGCTCACCGAGATCGCTGACGAGCTCGAGGACTCGCTTCTGGATTTGATGATCAGGCGCTAAGTAGGTCTCGATCGGCCAACCCTGGGCCTGGGCCGCTCGAAGCCAGGCCGCATGCTTGCCCGAGCAGTTGTGCCACAGCGACTGGGGTGACCGATGGCCCTCGCGAGCCAGACGTCGTCCGGCGTCGGGCGACAGCGGCCAACCCGAAGGACAGCGAAGATCCGATGCGCTCAGCCCCACCGTGTGAAGCATCGACTCGACGAGGGCGACATGCACGGGTAGCCCGTCGTGCGACCCGGCCGCAATCGCCAGTTCGACCGGGCGAAGCAGGGCTCCGGCCTCTTGGGCAACCGCCGCCTGAAACGGCTTGGCAGCTGATCGCAGATAAAACGGGCGGTCGATATCCCCCGACCAGGCGACGAGGTCCCCCTCGGCCGAGACAATTGCCACCGCGCCGTCGTGAAACGTCTCGACCAGACCCGAACGGGTCTTTGCGGCTAGCAAGGGCTACCCGGAAACCGGCGCTTGGTCCTGTTGGCTCCGGTAGCGAGCGACGATCTCGTCCTGGAGAGCGTCGATGACAACATGGAGTTGCTTCCGCTGTGTCGACAACTCGGCTTCGACCTCTCGGAGACGCTCCAGGGACTCCACCAGTTCTTGGTCGGACAACTCCGGGAGTTGGGTGAGGATGCCGTCGTCCATGATCTGGTCGATCAGACGCCGGCCGGTGGTGGTCGGCAACGGGGGCATGACATCGATGTAGCGAAGGTTGGGCTCTGGCCCGAGCACCATCCCAGACGCGAGGATCTCGGGAAGGGCATCGAGAAGCGACCGTTCTTCTTCACCGCGGCGGCGACGGAGCTCGAAATTCAGCAAGTCCATACGTCCATGGAGCAGACGCCGGTAATACGAAATCTGGGTCTCCACGTCCTCAGCCGTGTCCCGACGCGACCTGAGCTCATCGAGGTCGAGGGCATCGAGGCCGACGAGGAACTCGGGCCCAAGGACGGTATCGATTCGGCGAAGTCCGCTCACGTCTAAAGGTTACCTGCAGGCAGCAGCAACGGTCGGGTAGGGATTGACTGCGCCCCCGCCACCAGGATGGATCTCGAAATGGAGGTGGGGGCTTCCGCCGGAGGCGTTTCCGCTGGAACCGTTGAAGCCGATGGTTTGGCCCTGGCCGACACGGGATCCGGAGGAAACGTTGAACCCGGAGAGATGGGCGTAGTAGAAGGTATTCCCGTTGTCGCCCACCAACCAGATCGAGTTCCCCCCCAGCGAGCTGTGCGAGAGACGGACCACCCCGGAGGTCACGGCATACATAGGCTCGCCATTTGCAGCCATCATGTCGGTCCCTTTGTGACTCCGGCCCCCTGATCTCGGAAAGCCCCAGGAGTCGATGAAGGAGCTGCGACCAGGAGTGAAGGGACATATGAACGATCCGACTTGGACTGATCCGCTTGCGCGAGACCTGGCGGCAGCTGCCCGCGCCCGCTGCTCCGTGTCGAACCTCGAGGTGAGGTCCTTGCAGCGGTCGGACAACTTGGCGTAGGCGGCCTGTTCGGCCTCCATCGCTTCCTCTTGGCGATCCTTGGCGTCGAGCTTTTCTGCCTCCACCACCTTGAGCTCGTCACGGGTGTCGGATAGATCACCGCTGAACCGGGTGAGCTCGCTCCTGGTGGCGATCAGCTCGTCGATCGAACGTTGGCCCCCGGTGGCGGTCTGGGTGAGGAACTCGGAAGTGGTCATGAGCTCATCGACCGATGAGGCTGAGAGAATTATCCCCGGGCTGGAGAAGCCGCCCCTCATGTAGAGCTCGACCGCCTGTTCCTCGATCTGAGTCTGGATTCGATCGAGATCCTCGGAATGGACCGCCATCGATCCCTCGACCCGATCCTGCTTCCGCTCGACCTTCTCCACCTCGTTGAGGACACCTTCATAGGCGATGGCCGCTTCCTCGAACTCGCCCTGGGCCGCCCGGTACTCATCTAGCTGTTCTCGCGAATCGGCACAGGCCTCGTTGACCTGGGTTTGAGTGACCGCCATGGTGGAAAGTGGAAACAGCGCAGCCACCACGGCAGTCACACCGACGAGAAGAAAGACGCGATGTTGCGTGCGCGCGGCAGGCATGCGATGAAAGGGTACCCCGGCCGCAGCCAATGCTCTAGTTCACTTGGTTTGGGCTGGCACGCGCCGTAGGTCGTCGAGTCAGAGGATGACCGTCAGCAACGGGAAGTAAATCGCAGCCGCCAGCGCCACCCCGTCGAGAGAAGTAAGCCAGCCGGGGGGCCGCTCGGTCAAAGCCACGCGCCCGGTGCGCAGCATCGAGGCGAAGCCCCGCCCGGCGACGAGCGCCACTGCGATCCCCAACCCAATGAGCAGGTAACCGACGACGTCGAGGTCCCAGATCAGCGCAGCCCCTACCGCTCCCAATACGGCGCCGATCGCGGTCGCTGAAAACGGGTCAACCAACGGCACGGTGGGCATTCGCTCCACGATCGAGCCCACCACTAGACCAGCGATCACAGCGGCCAAGAACACATCAACCGCCCTCGGGTCTGGACTGTGTCCCGACCGCGCCAGGAGCAACGATGCGGTGCCCAACCCGGCGAACAGGGCCACCAGGAGGTTCGGGCTGAAGACATCGACCTCTCTGTAGACCGGGAAGGCAACCGCCCATCCCAAAGTGACCACAACCGCCGCCACCAGAGCCAACGAGTACCCGGTGCCGCCCAAGACATGGGCCGCCATGGCCGCTACCACCGATGTAACCATCACGGCCAACGGGGCGAACATCCGGCCCCGGGACGCGAGGACTGATCCGAGATCGACAGCCCAAACTGCAACGATCGCCACCAGGGCAGCCGCCCAGATCGCAGGGCCTTGGAGGTTGGCGACAACCGCGAGAACCAAGATTGCGAGCGGCACAAAAGCGATCAAGTCGAGAGTGGCGGGCGCGGTTATCGACCGGTTCCCCCCCGACACCGGGGGCAGAATCACCACCTCGTCGCTGTCGCCGACCGGATCGTCGTAGGAAGCTGTCTCACCGTTGATCCACACCCGCGAGGTCTCGACGGTGCGCCGGAAATCAGGCCCGAAACGCTCCGACGCCTCCTCGATGGCGCCGCCGACGGTGCCGGATCCCACATCGACTCTCGAAGAGCCGGCGATCTCCCGGAGATTGGCAAAGAGGCGGAGCTTGGCCATGTGCCAAGGGTAAAGCGTCTTGATCGCCGGGGACGGGTTCATGCCCGGTTGCGTACCCTGGCCCTATGGACGACAAGGTGCTGGTGGCGATCGATGTCCCGCTGCTCGGTGACGAACGTCACAAGAACTGGGCCAAAATTGTCGAGTCTGTCGACACCTCCAAGTCGTCGGGTTGGGCTTTCGACGGCCCCTTCGTGGCCACGGGCGGGATCCAAGACGTTCCCGCCGGATCGGTCCTGCTCGTCTATGGCGAACGTGGCTCACGGACCAATCCCCAGATCACGGCGCGGGTGTTCACCGTGAACGCGGACTCCACGATCAGCATGGAAGTCGAGGCAAAGGGCAAGGCATGGGCCCGCACAATCCGAGACACGGTCGAGCGATGTCTGGGAGCTGAGAAACCGCCGCTCGACCTGACCTTTCTCAGCGACGAAGTGCTCGCCGACGAGCTTCGTGCGCGGGGCTGGAGGGTGGAGAAGTGATGCAGGCAATCGTCATCTCGACGATGGGTGGGCCCGAGGAGCTGGTGATCTCGGATGTGGCCGTCCCCGCCGTTGGCCCCGACGATCTCCTTGTTGAGGTGGAGGCGGCGGGAGTCAATTTCATCGACATCTATCACCGTTCAGGTTTCTACGACATGAAGCTCCCATTCATCCCGGGGCTGGAAGGGGCCGGCGTTGTGGTCGAGGTGGGTGGCAACGTCGAGGACTTCGCGGTGGGCGACCGGGTGGGGTGGACCGACGTGATCGGGTCGTACGCTGAGAGGATCGCGGTTCCGGCCTCTCGGGCGGTGCCTCTGCCTCCGAAGATCGATGTGAGTACGGCTGCAGCGGTCCTCCTCCAAGGGCTGACCGCCCATTTCCTTGCCACTGACACCTTCCCCTTGTCTCCCGGAGACCGATGCCTCATCCACGCCGGGGCAGGCGGCGTCGGTTTGCTGCTCACCCAGATTGGCAAGCTCCGTGGCGCCGAGGTGTTCACCACCGTCGGGACCGCGGAGAAGGCCGAGCTCAGCCGAGAAGCCGGCGCCGACCATGTGATCGTCTACTCCGACACGGACTTCAAGACCGCAATCGAGGCGATTGCAGGCCCCAACCCCATCGACGTCGTCTACGACGGCGTGGGAGCTGCAACCTTCGAGCAGGGCCTGGACCTGATCCGACCTCGGGGGATGATGGTCACGTTCGGCAACTCGTCCGGGCCTCCACCAGGGATCTCCCCGCTGATCCTCGCCCAGAAGGGCTCGATATATCTCACCCGGCCCACCATGCGTCACTACCTGCGCGACCGGGAGGAATTGTTGAGACGCTCATCCGAGCTGTTCCAGTGGATTGGCGATGACCGTCTCCGGGTTCGGATCGGTGCCGAGTTTCCTCTTGCCGATGCAGCCGCGGCGCACCGTGCCCTGGAGGGGCGAGGCACCACCGGCAAGGTGATCCTCAGACCGAAATCGGCGGCGGGGCCAACCCCTAGGGGCTGACCGTGAGGATGGCGTTGGCGACGACGTCGGGGGCTTCGAGATGCGCCTTCCATACAGGCACCACTTCAACCTGCATGTCCGGGAGTGCTTCGCTGATGACGTCGACGGACTCCCGAGGAACATCGCCTTCCTGGCTCCATACGTAGTAGGTCGGTGCAGTGATCTCGTTGAGCTTGGAGGGGACCACTGACGCCGCCGGGGTGCGCCGGAAGCCACGCATCGATTCGGCGGTATTCGCGACCGTCTCCGCCAGGTCCCGCGCCTCGACTTGCTCCCGGGTGGGGCACCAGCCACCTGACTCACAATTCGGCGCCCAACGACCCGCAGCGAACGGACCGGCACCCTCGAACGAGAAGGTCACTGCGCGCCCGTAGAAGGGGAGTTTCTCCAGCATCTCGACCCAGCCGCCAGATTTCTCGAAGTCGACGTCCACCATCACCAGACCCGAAACCAACTCGGGATGGATCACGCCGATTTCGGCCGCAACCTCGCCTCCCAGGCCGACGCCGGCGAACACGACCGGGTCCTCGAATCGGCCCGCGACCACCTCGCTGACCATTTCGGCCATGACCGCCACTGTGTGCCTGCTGCCCTCGACGGGCACCCGGTCACTCAGGCCGAATCCGGGAAGGTCGATGCGAAGTGCAGTGACTTCGTCACCGAGGGCTTCCACCACACCGTCCCACAGAATCCCGCCGGCAACGTCGACGTCGTGCAACAAGACGACCTGGACGGCGCCCGATCCCTCCTGGACGAGGTTCAGAACGATTCCGTCACTGGTGACGAATTCTGTCCGATCGAGGTCTGCGGTCGGCACTTCCTCGATCAGGTCGATCCGCTGGCCGGTCACGACCGCCCAGATTGCCGATCCGGCAAGCGCCAGGAGAACGATAAGAACCACGAACCGGGCTGCCACCCGAGTGGGTGCGTCCCCCTTGGGTGGTGGTCGCAACCCGGTCATCGGAACATGACCACGTGGACGTGTCGGGGTCCGTGGACACCGAGTCTCAGTTGCTGCTCGATGTCGCCGGTTCGACTTGGGCCGGTGACCATCACCAGGTTGGCCGACTCGGTCACAGCGGCGGGGCGACGATGGGCCCAGTGCACGAGGGTGCGCTCGATCCGGGCGACATCGAGAAGGGCGATATGGACTTCCGGAATGAGACTCGCCATCCGGGGACGGCCCTCGCCATGAAGGAGAACGAGGGTCCCCGACTCGGCCAGGCCGGCGTCGGCGCCGGTGACGCCGAGATCGAGAGTCCGGTAGCCAAGCTGGTGGGAGATGCGTTCGTCCTCAGGGACCCGATGCCTCACCTTTTCCACTCCGGCCCCGGTCAACGCGCTGGTGACTCCGGGCGCGGGCAGATCATCCCAGGCCATGTAGGTCCGAGAGGCGTGACCGGCGGCGATCCCAGCGACCGCCCGGGGAACACCATGCCGCCCGACCGGGCCATGGACCACCACGGATTCTTCCTGCGCCCTGGTCCGGAACAAGGAAATGAGATCCACCGGTTCGAGGTCGGGCAAGAGCTCGGGTACCTCCGGCGGCCGAGGGAGGGTCGACACCATTGCAGCGGCGGAGACTCGCCTCAAGAAGGCTTCACGTTCCACGATTGGACCTCCACCACGCACTGAATGATTCGCGGGCCGGGCGTGGAAAGTCACGATAGGCGGTCCAGCCCCGACCCCGACCCGGAAGTCGCCGGATCCAGCCATCACGTGAGATCGGACCGGTGAGCCGACTTGCGAGTCGTTTCGCCCTTTCCCACTTGGCCGGGGTGTAGACAGTGTTCGAATAGCGACGAATCCCGCGCTCCAGCCAGCCCGGAAGCCTTCCCTCCGCAGCCGCTCTCGCCCGCAGCCTCAACAGCATGGAAGGGATTTGGATCCCGATCGGACACACTTCCTCACAGGCGCCGCAGAGGGTCGAGGCAAACGGCAGGTCCCACCACGGCTCCATTCCCAGCAGGCCGGGGGTGACGACCGAGCCGACCGGGCCCGAGTACACCGTGCCATAGGCGTGGCCGCCGACCGTCCGAAAAACCGGGCAGATGTTGAGACATGCCCCGCACCGGATGCAAGCCAGGATCTCCGCAGTGTCGCTGCCGAGGATCTCGGACCGCCCGTTGTCGATCACCACGACATGGAGCTGCTCGGGACCGTCCTCGTCGCCTTCGCGGCGGGGACCGGTCACCACGTTGGTGTAGGACGAGAGGCGCTGGCCGGTCGCCGACCGGGCAAGGACCTCGAGAATCACCGAGGCGTCCTCCCACCGGGAAACGACGCGCTCCATCCCGAGCAGTGCTATGTGAACCCGAGGGGCGGTAGTTATGAGACGCCCATTGCCCTCGTTGGTGACGGTGACCAACGATCCGGTCTCGGCGACTGCGATGTTGACGCCCGAGATCCCGGCGTCGGCCCGAAGGAAGATCTCTCTCAGATGATCACGTGCGATCTGGTTGAGCTCGGTCGGTTCAAAGGTCTCTTCGACTCCGAGTTTCTCGGCGAACAACTTCCCGATGTCGTGACGGTCGAGATGGATGGTCGGAGCGACGATGTGACTCGGGGTATCACCGGCGATCTGAACGATGAACTCCCCGAGGTCGGTCTCCACCACCTCGAACCCCCGATCCTCCAGATAGGGGTTGAGGTCGATCTCCTCGGACACCATCGACTTCGACTTCACCACGAGACGCGAACCGGTGTCGTTCAGAATGCGAGCCACGATCTCGTTGGCCTCGTCGGCATCGCCCGCGAAATGGACCACGCCTCCTTGCGCCATGACCTGATCGGCAAAATGGGAGAGCAAACGGTCGAGGTTGGCCAGGGCGTGGAGACGTATCACCCGGGCCCGGTCCCTCAGCGCGCCCATTATCGGGAAATCGGCGACAGCGCGCGCACGCATCTCAGCCAGATGGCGCAGCCCATGGTCGACCGATCGGGCTTCCCGGGTGCCGATGATCGCTTCCGCCCGCCCCAGGAAGGTCACCGGTTGCGAGGTCACAGGTCGTCGCCGGCCAGGGCCTCGGCCAGGTGCTTGACCGCGATCTTCGAGTCACGTCGGCGGAGCCCGCCCTCGAGGTGGATGAGACACGAGACGTCGCCTCCGACCAGCGTGTTGGCACCCGAGGCCTCGATGCGATCCAGCTTCTCGTTCATGATCGCTGCCGACACTGCGGGCATCTCGACGGCGAATACCCCGCCAAAGCCACAACACTCCTCGGAGCCCTCCAGCTCCGCCATCTCAACTTCGGAGAGCAGCTGTTCAGCCTGGTGGCGAAGCCCGAGACCGCGTAACCCGTGACATGAGTGGTGGTAGGCGACCACGCATCCGTCACAGACGGCCTTGAGGTCGGTGCCCAGGTCGTCGACCAGGAACTGGCTCAACTCCCTCACCCGCGATCCGACCCGCGCCGCCTGCTGCTCACGGTCGGTGCCCGCGAAGAGCTCGCCGTAATGACGGGTCATCATGTCGGCACACGACCCCGACGGCACGACGATTGGGCCATGGGTCACATCGAGAAGGTCGAGAGTGTGCCCGGCCATCCGCTGAGCTTCCGTGAGCATCCCCACATTGAATGCCGGCTGCCCACAGCAGGTCTGGCCCTCGAGAAACTCGACCTGGCAACCGGCCCGCTCCAGGACCGTGACCGTGGCCCGGCCCACTTGGGGGGCGAGGGCATCCACGAGACAGGTGACAACCAACTGGACGGTGGGCCCCTCCATGAGTGCGAGGTTATTCGGCGGGGAGTGGGGGGACCGTCAATGCACCTGGATGGCTCGGCGGGCGTCGTGGCTCTCGATTCTGCGCTGCGCCAAGCACAATCACCCCATGACCCAGCCCATCCGTTCCCTGCCGAACAGGAGTCGCCTCATGGCAAGGCGTCTGGTGCAGCTCGGGATCGGCTTGATCCTGTTCGGCGTGGGCATCGGTCTCATGCTCGAGTCGGGTCTGGGCGTCCCGCCTTGGGATGTGCTTCACCAGGGTCTCGCCGTGCGTTTCGGCCTGACCG
>JALYNX010000345.1 GCA_030772935.1 Actinomycetota bacterium
CGGCAACACCGACGTCTCGAGCCGTCGTGATCGGCGGTCTTCTCTATGGAATGGAACCTTCCGGGACCTTGTGGGTCAACACCGGGGTGGCCGTCGAGGACGACGCCAACTGGGCGGCGACCAGTGAGAGTGTCTATGTCCTCAGTACCGGGGAGAGCCGGATTCTCACCGATCTCCTCAGAGACGAGGTGGTCAACTACCCGGTGGTGGAGGGCTGGATCCCGGCACGGCTCATCGGGTCCATCGACGATGACCTGTTGCTGACTGTCACCCGGGAGGTGCCCGATCAGCCCGAGTTGGTTTCGGTGGCGACTTCACGGTTCGACCCTGAGACCGGTGTCACCGAGTGGATCGAGCCGATGAGTGAGGGTTTCGGTGTTCCGCTCAGTGGATGGGGGTCTCCGGAGTTCGGCTATATCACCCTGGCCGGCGTCGACCCTGACAACGCCTCACTCACCGGGGTGGAGATGATCACCTCCGACGGCGTGACCGCAGGTCTGAACGATTTGCTCGGGAATGGCACACCCATCGGCTGGCTGGACGAGACAACCGCCGTCTTCCGCACCACCGCCACCACCGTCTCCACCGTGGATGCGGTCACCGGCGACGTGACCGAGATCACCCTCGATGTCGCACTCGAGGGAGTGGCGTTGTATGCCGTCGCCGACGGGCACAGCGTCATCGGCGTCAGTGACCGATCCCTGTTGATCGATGACCTGACAACCGATCAGGAAGTGCGTGTCCTTGCCGAGAACTGCTCTGTCGGCCGTGTTGGCGAGACGGGCTGGCGCCCGTAACCGTTCAGTCGCTCGGGGCCGGCTCAGGTTCTGGCGCCTCGGCAGGCGCCACTTTTCCATTGGTGGGACTGGCAGCCGCCACCTCCCGGCCTGACTTGGTCAGCGCTTCGCGCTGACGGTCGGAAGCGACCTGATCCGACATCGCCTGCCATCCTCGCGGCTCTCTCATCGTGCGTGACCCCGGATCAGAGCCCATGATCTCGGCCACTTCCTCACCGGAGATGTTCTTCTTCTCCTCGAGCACCGCGGCAAGCTCCAGGACCTTGTCTTCGTGCTCGCCGAGCAAGACCGCCACCTGGTCGTAGAGGACAGCCAGTCTCTCCTCGATCTGCTCCCTGCGCTCCCTGAGGGCGGTTGACACCGGGTTCGCCGGCCCGCCGGCCTCGTTGGAACGGGTGCCCATGGTCGACGAGAGGCTTCCGCCCATGCCGTAGACACCTTCCATGAGGGCGGCGACGGTCGATGCCGACTGGAGATCCCCAGATACACCGGAGCTGTTGTCCCCGCCGAAGAAGAGCCGCTCCCCGGCCAGGGAGGCGAGAGAGACCATGATGTCACTCTCGAACTCGGACCTCCACTGGGTGAATCGCTCCTCCTCACCCATGGACTTGACCATCCCCAGCGTGGAGGCGCGCTTCTCGATCGAGACCATGTCGATCCGACGATGGGCACCAAGGAGGTGGGCGGTCACCGCATGACTTGCCTCGTGAACCGCTACCGCGTGCCGCTCTCTCTGGATGTAGTCGACATCTTCAGGCGGCCCCAGTTCCTTGAGCGACTTGGCCCGCCACACGTCTGGCCACTCGATCGCATCGCGCCCGGCCCGCACCGCGATGATCAGGGCTTCATTGACCATGTTCTTGATGCTGGCGCCGGAGTAGTACGGAGTGATCACCGCAAGATGCTCAACTTGTTCCGGGGTCAGCTTGTGGTCGACCTTGTCCAGATATCCGACGATGGTCTGCTTGCGTCCTTCCTTCGACGGGTAGGCGACCTTGTAGATGCGATCGATTCGTCCCGGGCGCAACATCGCCTCGTCCAAGGCGTTGGGCATGTTGGTGGCCATGATGTGGAGGATCCGATACTTGGGTGGGGGCTTGGGCCTGAATCCGAACATCTTGCGAAACTTGTTGGTGATGCCGCGTGGCTTGGTGAGACCGTTCATCTCGGTGAGCAGCGCCTGCAGAGTCCCCATCCCACCGCCGCCAGCCATCCCTCCCATCATGATCCGGTCGATCCAACCCGGTTTGGGTGGCTCTTCGGCAGGGACCAGCTCGGGTTGGTTCCAATACTCGACGAGGGCTACTTGGGTCTGCGACCCGAGATAGTCGAATCCGTTGCAGGTGAAACCAAGGTCATTGCGAAGCGTCTGTCCGAATTGGCCCTGGGGCGCGCCTTGCGCACCCCGGGAGCCGAGGGAATCAGCCTCGTCGAAGAAGACGATCACGCCTCCGTGACGAAGACTCAGCTTGCGCAGCTTGCGATAGAGGCTCTTCACCTTGAGGACCCCGATCCCCATGAACATGTTGATGAACGCCCCAGGGTCAACGAAGACGTAGGGTCGGCCGGTCTCACCGGCGATCGCTTG
>JALYNX010000346.1 GCA_030772935.1 Actinomycetota bacterium
GCATATGGGATGGGTGGACACTCACTGTCATTTGCAGTTGGACGGGCGCGACCCTGCTCAGCTCCTGGCCCGCGCCGAAGACGTCGATTGGGTCGTGGTGCCGGGAGTCGATCTGGAAAGCTCCAATGCTGCGAGGGACCTCGCACTGAGGTTTCCCGGCCGGGTCCTGGCAACCTCTGGCCTCCATCCTCACGACGCAGAACTGTGGCCAGAGCAGGGTGAAGGCATCGTCGAGCTGGCGACGGAGGCGTCGGCCATCGGCGAAACCGGCCTCGACTTCTATCGCAACCTCGCCTCGCGGGAGGATCAGACCTCGGCCTTTCGCCAGCAGATCGCTCTTGCCGCTGAACTCAGCAAGCCGATCATCATTCATTGCCGGGATGCCTTCTCGGAGATCTTCGACATCATCGAGGAGACCGGCATCGGTCCCCGCTCGGTCCTGCACTGCTGGACCGGGGGGCCACGCTGGACCAAGCGCTTCTTGACGCTCGGCGTCATGTTCTCCTTTGCCGGCCCGGTGGCGTTCCAAACCGGGGACACGGTGCGCCTGGGTGCGGCTGAGGTTCCTCCGGAGCGCGCCATGGTGGAGACGGACACCCCGTATCTCGCCCCACCACCCCACCGTGGGGCCCCCAATGAGCCGGCCTGGGTAGCCCTTGTGGGCGCAGCCCTAGCCGGGGTCTGGGGAATGGGTGTCGACGAGGCCGCGGCGGTGACATCGGCCAATGCCACGCGGGTCTTCACGGCATGAGCCCACAGACCCGGACCGAGATCGCAGAGCTCCTCGAGAGACATGGGCTGTCGCCAATCCACCAGCTCGGGCAGAACTTTCTGGCCGACGCCAACATCACACGCAAGATCGTGGCGGTCGCCGGGATCGGGCCGGGTGACCGTGTCGTGGAGGTGGGAGCGGGGACCGGCACTCTGACCAGGGCTCTCGCCTCCGCCGGGGCCAAGGTCGTTGCCTACGAGGTCGATGCAGGTCTGGCCCCAGTTCTCGAAGAGGTGACCGCCGGGCTAGACGTGGAGCTTCGCTTTGAGGACATCATGAGAGTCGACCTGGCGACGGAGCTCGGCGCCGGCCCCTGGACGATGGTTGCCAATCTGCCCTACAACGTGGGAACACCTGTCGTTCTCGATGCCCTGAGGACACTGCCTGCCATCGTCCGGTTCGTGGTGATGGTGCAGCGAGAAGTTGCAGAGCGGTTCACGGCTTCGCCCGGATCCAAGGACTACGGGCTGCCTTCAGTGGTGGCCGGCATCCATGCACCGGCCCGTGTTGCGTTTCGAGTGCCGCCCCAGGTTTTCTATCCAGCGCCGTCAGTCGATTCCGCGGTGGTGATCATGGATCGAGTGCCCACACCGCCCGGGGCGGCACGGGCCATCGAACTCGCCGCCGCCGGCTTCAACCAGCGGCGCAAGATGTTGAGACGATCCCTGGCCGGAGTCCTCGACGATCCGGTGACCACCGTTGAAGCCGCCGGGCTAGATCCGACATCTCGGGCCGAAGACCTGAGCCCCGCTGATTTCTTGAGACTGGCGCTGATATGAGTCTCTTCGAGGCTCCGGCCAAGGTGAACCTTTCCCTCCATGTCGAGCCGCCGAAGTCCGACGGCTATCACCCGATCAAGTCTCTGGTCCAGACCATCGAATGGTGTGATCGGTTGGACGTCGAGGAAGCAGAGGATGACGAGTTGAAGGTGGTAAGGGCCGAGATCGACCCCGATGACAACCTGGTGAGAAGGGCGCTCGAAGCGGCCCGGCTCTTGAAGCCAGTTCCCAAGCTGAGCATCAATTTGCGCAAGCGGATCCCGATCGGGGCCGGTCTTGGCGGCGGCAGCTCCGACGCCGCGGCGACCTTGCTGGCGGCGTTCTCCTTTGCCACGGTTACAGATGACGAGATCGCCGGGGTCGCCTCCACCCTCGGGGCCGATGTGCCTCTCTTTCTGGTAGGCGGGACGATTCTGATGTCGGGATTTGGCGAGGTAATCGAGACTCAGGCCGAGCTCGGCGGGCTGGCGGTTGCGGTGGCGGTGCCTGATTTCTCGTTGATGACAGCCGAGGTTTACCGGCGGTGGGACGAGATGGAGGGCCCGACCGGGGAGACCTCGAGCCACGGGTCGTTGCCCCCTTCGCTTCGAGATGGGATGCCGATCAGAAACGATCTGACCCCGGCGGCGATCGATCTGGAGCCGATGTTGGGTGACTTCATGGCCGACCTTCGCTCGGTCTGGGGCACGACGGTCTTGATGACAGGTTCGGGATCGGGTTGCTTCGGTCTATTCCCGGATCTGGGCGAGGCGGACGATGCGGCCGCGGCGGTGCGTGGTCGGTCCCGCGTGGTCTTCGGTGCCGATCTCAGAAGTCGTGGAGTGGCGCGAGTCGAGGAGTGAGGCTGGAATCAGCCGTCGACATCACGCCTCTGGAATCCTGCCAGACCGATCGCGGTGAGCACCACGGCGAGTAGCGCCAGGATCAGCAACGGGGTGAAGGTCAGCTCCTCTGCGGGAAGCGCCGGGACGTGGCTGAAGGGGGAGAGATTGAGAGACCACTGGGGGAACTGGAGGATCCGGCCCAGCTGGCCCAGGAGGAAGAACGCCACCAGCACCCCCCAGATGCCATCGCTGTACTGGGGGACCAGCCCGAACAGGACCACCGCGATCCCAACCACCACCCAGATCGCGGGGATCTGGATCATCGCCGCCCCGAGCACACTGGGAACCTGGCCGGCCACGTCGCCGATGATCGCCCCGTAGACGACACCTGCCACCGATCCGGCCACCGTCAGGATCAGGACCGGTCCGAGCACTGCAAACACCAGATGGCTGCTCGCCCATCGAATCCGAGGGGTGGCGGTGGCCAGCACCGGATCGGCTCGCAGGCTTTCCTCCTCGACCCTCGGACGGAGCGCGGAGCGAATCGCATAGGCGGTGGCGATCAAGGCGAGTACTCCCATCGCAGTTGCGAAATACGCCTCGGTGACCCCGGCTTCACCCCCCAACTGCTCGAAGATCTCGGCGAGCTCAGGATTGTTGGAGAGAAAACCACCGATGCTGTCGGCGACACTGCCATAGACGGCACCGACGAAGGAGAGCCCGACGCCCCAGCCCAACAAGGAAGGACGATGGAGGCGCCAGGCCAGACCGAGCGCTGACCCGAGTGCAGGAGAGGCTGAGGCCGGGCCGAGCCGGGGTTGGACCACACCGGCGCCCACATCGCGGCGGGCGGCCAAGGCGAATGCCCCCATGGTTGCGAGCAGCGCTAGCCCGACCGACAGCAGCAGAACCGGCCACCGTTCCTCTGCGTAAGGCCGAAGTTGGGTGAACCAGCCGATCGGTGACAGCCAGGAGACCCATCCCAGGCCACCTTCGGCCCCGCCGTCCCCGGTCATACGGAGGAGAAAGGCGCCACCGACTATCCCTATAGCCACACCCCGGCCTGCTCCCGCCCCTTGGGTCAGCTGAGCAGCAAAACCGGACAGGGCGGCGAACACCGCGGCTACCGCGGTATAGCCGAGACCGAAGGCAATGGACCCCGTTGCGGGGAGACCGACCCCGATCAGGCCCAAGGCGCAGAGGACTCCGAGGATCACGCCGGCGGCGATGGTCACGATGAGGCTGGCAGTCAACGGTGCGTTGCGGCCCACCACGGTTGCGCCGAGCAGTTCCCGTCTTCCGGTCTCCTCCTCTTCCCTGGTGTGCCGGATCATTGTCAATGCCGCCATCACCCCCACCAGGACAGAGCCGATGACGCCGACCCTCCAGGCGGTCAAGCTTCCGACGGAGGCATCGGAGATCGGACCGAGGAAGGCGACTATCGCCGGGTTGGAGGCAATGGTGTTGACCAGGACCTGACGTTCCATCTCGGTTGGGTAGAGCTCGACGAAGGCGCTGGCGGTGCCGATCGCCAACGCAGCCAGCACCAAGATCCACACCGTGAGGCGAAACCGGTCGCGTCGCAGGATGAGCCGGATCAGCGGTCCGGTGCCAACCAGCGTGTTCACGGCTCGTCCTCTCGATAGTGACGCATGAACAGCTCTTCGAGAGTTGGCGGATGGCTGGCGATGCTCACCACGCCCAGTCCGGTCAGGTGACTCAGTATCTCTCCGATGCGGTCGGTGTCGACTTCGAGATCGACCCGGTGATCGTGGATGCTCAGATCGTGCACGCCCTGCAGTTGGCGCAGACCTGAGGGGTCGGAGCTGACCTGAGCCGAGATCGTGGTTCGGGTGAGATGCCGGAGATCGGTGAGGGTGCCGCTCTCGACCGTGCGTCCGGCGCGCACGATGCTCACCCGATCACAAAGCGCCTCCACCTCGGCGAGGATGTGGCTCGCCAGGAGGACAGTTCGCCCTTCGTTGCGATCCTCGTTGATGCAGTCCCGAAACTCCGCCTCCATGAGTGGGTCGAGCCCCGCCGTAGGTTCGTCGAGGATCAGCAACTCGACATTGGAGGCCAAGGCGGCAACCAATGCGACCTTCTGACGGTTTCCCTTCGAGTAGGTGCGGCCCTTCTTGCGGGGGTCGAGATCGAATCGCTCGAGGAGCATGTCCTTCTTGGCGACATCCAGTCCGCCCCGAAGCCGGCTCAAGAGATCGATTACCTCGCCACCGGTCAGATTGGGCCAAAGGGTCACATCGCCCGGCACGTAGGCGAGCCTCCGGTGGAGATCTGTGGCCTCGCTCCAAGGGTCACGGCCGAAGAGGGTGACCTCACCACGATCCGCCCGAATCAGGCCAAGGAGGATCCGGATGGTCGTCGTCTTGCCTGCCCCATTGGGCCCGAGAAAGCCGTGGACTTCGCCTTGGGCCACCTCGAGATCGAGCCCGTCGAGCCCGATCGTCGATCCGTAGCGCTTGGTGAGGGCGGATGTTGAGATGACATTTGTCATGACACGCAAGGCTAGGACAGAGTCTCAAGTCCCAAGTCTCAGCCAGTCGCTTAGTCGCGTTCTGGCTTGGGACCTGCGACTTGCGACCTGAGACTCCGCCAGCATGAGCTACCCGAGCATGCGCAGGTAACCTCAGGTTCCCCAAATGGGGGGTGGTGTAACCGGTAGCACCATTGGGTGCCGGGTCCTGTAAGAGCGGGGTAGAGGAGAGGTTCTGGCGGTAAACTTCCCTGGCATCAAGCCTTTGGGGGGTGGTGTAACCGGTAGCACGGCAGGTTTTGGTCCTGTAAGAGCGGGTTCGAGTCCTGCCCCCCCAGCGTCTCCAAAGCGAGAGGTAGTTGTTGTCTCTTCACGTGATCGTCCTCGCCGCCGGGCAGGGCAAGCGCATGATGTCGGACTTGCCCAAGGTGGCCCACATGGCCGCGGGACGTCCCCTTGTTGGCTGGGTTCTGGAGACTGTCTCTCCCCTCGACCCGGCGACGACTGTGGTCGTGGTAGGCCATCAAGCGGATGAAGTTGAGCGACTTCTCCCTGATCATGTGCGCTCTGCGGTCCAGGAGGAGCAGTTGGGGACCGGTCACGCCACCCAGGTCGGGCTGTCCGTCATCGGGGACATCGACCCCGATGACACCGTGGTTGTCCTCTACGGAGATCTGCCACTCCTGACAGCGGAGCTTGTGGCGGGTCTGGCGAGACGTGAGGACGGGACCGCTGCCCGACTTGTTGTGGTCGAGTTTGCTGACCCAACCGGCTATGGAAGGGTGATCACGGATGCCGCCGGCATGGTGACATCCATCGTCGAGGAGCGCGACACCAACGACGAGCAGCGGGCGCTTCGGGACGTCAACGCCGGCGTCTACTCGTTTCGGGCCGGTGATCTGATCGAGGCCCTGGGCGAGATCTCGAACGAGAATGCCCAGGGCGAGTACTACCTGACCGACGTGATCGGGATCCTTGCGGATCGTGGCGAGCGCATCGAGCCCGTGAGAGCCATCCCAGAGGAGGTGGTCGGAATCAACTCCCAAGATCAACTGGCCGAAGCGAGACGGCTTCTGCAAGCCCGCACCAACAAGAGGCTGATGGATTCAGGCGTCTGGATGCTCGACCCCGAGCGCACTTACGTCGACGACACGGTGGTGGTTGAGCCGGGTGCCCGGATCTACCCCGGAGTCCATCTCGAGGGGTCGACCACCGTCGGCGCCGGGGCTCAGGTCGGGCCGGATGTATTCGCCGTGGACTCTTCGATCGGAGCCGAGGCGACAGTTTGGTACGCGGTGCTCCGAGGCGCGGTGGTCGGCGAGGAATGCGAGGTGGGGCCCTACGCCTCGCTTCGCCCTGGCAGCGTCCTCGAGAGGGGATCCAAGGTGGGGACTTTCGTCGAAACCAAGAACACCACCCTCGGCGAAAGGGCAAAGGCGCCGCACCTCACCTATCTCGGGGATGCATCAGTGGGTGCTCGCAGCAACATCGGCGCCGGCACCATCACCTGCAACTACGACGGGTTCGAGAAGCACCACACCGAGATCGGTCAGGACGTCTTCGTCGGATCGGACACGATGTTGGTGGCCCCGTTGACGATCGGGGACAGGGCCGTGATCGGCGCGGGGTCGGTCATCACCGAGGATGTGGCCGAGGATGCGCTCGCGATCGAGCGCACCGAGCAGCGGCAGATACCCGGCTACGCTCGCCGTCGCGCCCAGAAGAAGGCAGCCAAGAAGTCGGAGGGCTGAGTTGGACATCGTCTCCAGGAAGCGGATGATGCTCTTCAGTGGAGGGGCGAACCTTCCATTAGCCGAAGAGGTTGCTGAGGTAATGGGCGTCTCCCTCGGGGCCTTGGAGCGGTCCCGGTTCGCCAACGGTGAGCTCTACGTTCGGCCCAACGAGAGTGTTCGAGGCGCTGATTGTTTCGTGATGCAGAGCCATTGTGAGCCCATGAACGACAACATCATGGAGCAGCTGATCACCATCGACGCCCTCAATCGGGCCTCGGCGCGGCGCATAACCGCGGTGATGCCTTTCTTCGGCTACTCCCGTCAGGACAAGAAGGTCCTGCCCCGGGAGCCGATCACGGCCCGTCTGGTCGGTGACTTGTTCATGACGGCGGGAGCCGACCGTTTGGTTTCGGTTGACCTTCACACCGGCCAGCTTCAGGGTTTCATCCACAAGCCTTTTGACCACCTGACCGCGTTGCCGATCATCACCGACTATCTGACCGAGCGGATCGAAGGGCCGACCACGGTGGTTTCTCCCGATGCCGGCGGTGTGAAGCGTGCCGAGCGGTATGCGCGTTTTCTCGATGCCTCGGTCGCCTTCGTCTACAAACGACGCGACGCGGTGGCCCACAACACGTCAGCCGCCCTCGAGATGGCGGGAAGCGTCCAGGACCGCCACGTCGTGATCGTCGACGACATGATCGATACCGCCGGGACCGTGTGCAATGCTGCAGAGATGGTCCGGGCCCAGGGGGCGATCAGCGTCCGGATCGCCGCCACCCACGCCATCTTCTCCGAGCCGGCCATCGACCGGATCAAGAACGCCCCCATCGACGAGGTGATCGTCACCAACACCCTCCCGGTGATCCCCGACGC
>JALYNX010000347.1 GCA_030772935.1 Actinomycetota bacterium
CCCGGCTGTGAACGTCGTGACGATGATCTCGTCAAACGAGAGGGCGAAGGCGAGCATCCCCCCAACCACCATCGCCGGGGCGAGCAACGGGAGCAGAACGTGGCGGAATGTCTGCCACCCCCTCGCGCCCAGATCCATCGACGCCTCCAGCAACGACGGCGAAGTTCGGCGCATTCGGGCTATGACGTTGTTGTAGACGACAGCGACGCAAAACGTCGCATGGCCGACCACCACCGTCCAATAGGAGAACGGAAAGTCGCCGAGGTTGATCGCAGAGCGCAGGGCAATCCCGGTGATGATCCCGGGAAGGGCGATGGGAAGGATGGTGAACAGGCTCAGTGTGTTGCGCCCAAAGAAAGGCGTCCTCCACACTGCTGCCGCCACCAAGGTCCCGAGGAGCAGGGCGATGATCATCGAAATGAGGGCAACCCTGAGCGACAGGCTCACTGCCGAGCGGATGTCGGCGTTCTCTGCCGCCACGCCGAACCATCGAGTAGTCAACCCCGGTGGCGGAAACTTGAAGCTCGCGTCCTCGGTGGTGAATGCGTAGAGGAAGACAAAGAGAATCGGGATGTGGAGATAGGCGAGGGTCAATCCCGCCGCCACCTTCAGGCCCAATCCTGCCCGCTTTCTCATAGGGCCTCGAACGCTCCGAGTTTGCGGGCCACTGTCAGGTACACGGCCATGATGGCTATCGGAACGAAAGAGAAGGCTGCAGCCAGTGGGAGGTTGCCGGCCACACCCTGATACGAGTAGATGGCCAACCCGATGAACGGGCTGGAGTCGCCGATGATCGTAGGGATGATGTAGTCCCCGAGTGTCAGGGAGAAGGTGAATATCGATCCGGCAGCCACCCCAGGAATGGCCATCGGCCAGGTGACCTTTCGCAGCGTCAGCGCCGGTTGCGCTCCCAAGTCGGCCGACGCCTCCAGAAGGGTCTTCGGCACCCTTTCGAGCGAAGCGTGAATCGGGAGGATCATGAAGGGCAGCCATATGTAGACGAAGACCACAAATTGACCGAAGAGGGAAATGGAAAGAGATGGTCCGCCGATCCCCGGCGCGTCGAGCAGGGCCTGCAGCACCGGTTGGAGACCCAATCTTTCGACGAACCAGTTGATGATCCCGTCGGCAGCAAGGATCAGCTTCCAGGAGTAGACCCGGACCAGGTACGACGACCAAAGGGGGACCAGGACCGCCAACACCAGGACCGCTTTCGTCTTGCCTCGGGCATAGAGCGCCATGAAATAGGCGAGGGGAAACGCGATGACCACCGAAGCGATGGTCACCGCGGCCGCCATGCCAATCGTGCGGATCATCACCGCGGTGTTGGCGCTGGTGAACAGTGTCTCCCACGTGTCCAACGAGATCACCCGCTCCAGGACTCCGGAGAACGGGTTGAGCCGGAAGAAGCTCTGGAGCAACAGTGCCAGCAGGCTGCCCCCGTACACCCCAACCAGCCAGAGCACCGGCAGCGCGAGCAACAGGAGCAGGCGCAGCCGGGGTCGCTTGTGGAGATACGTTGAAACCCGGTGCAGGGCGGGCGGGCGTGTCGAGGTGTCGGTCATTTCGATTATGGATGTGTGGGGAGCGGTCGAAACCGCTCCCCACAACGCATGCCTACCGTCCGCCGATCACGGCCAGATAGTCCGTCACCCATCGGTAGTAAGGGACACACGACCCCGCCTCAGCGGTGCCGTTGCAGTCATCCGTCGGTGTCTTCCAGAACAGGATCTTGTCGAAGTCCTCGCTGCCATTGCCGGCGCATCCGTCAGGACCCAACAGGTCG
This sequence comes from Actinomycetota bacterium, assembly GCA_030772935.1. Lineage (GTDB taxonomy): Bacteria > Actinomycetota > Acidimicrobiia > Spongiisociales > ZC4RG35 > JALYNX01. The sequence continues at coordinate 1,787 of JALYNX010000347.1, forward strand.
TTTCCTTCGCAAGCCGCAGGGACTGCGGGAACGGTCCCGAACCAAGAGGCGAGGTCGCCCTGGAGCTTCGGGTTGAGCGACCACTCCATCCACATGTAGGAGCAATTGGGGTGTGGCGCGTTCACGTTCATCATCGTCGTGTCCGCCCATCCCGTCGCACCTTCCACCGGGATCACTTTGGCAATCGGCTCACCGGCCCCGGCCAGGACGTTCGTCATGAACGGCCAGGTCGACGAAGCGGCGACCCCCTCGTTGGTGAAGTCGTCAATCTGGATGAACGCGTCATGCCAGTAGCGGCCAATCAGCTGACGCTGGACGCGCAGGAGATCGAGGGCCGCCTGGTATTGCTCCTCATTGAGCTGATAGGGATCCTCGATGCCCAGCTCCGGTTGCACACTCTTCAGATACAAGGCGGCGTCGGCCACATAGATAGGACCGTCGTAGGCCTGGATTCGCCCGGCGTTCGACTCACCGTCGGGGAGAACGGTCTCCTCGAAGACCACGCTCCAGGAGTCAGGGGGGGTGTCCCCGAACACCTCGGTGTTGTAGCCGAGCACGTTGAATCCTGAGGAATACGGCGTTCCGTAGTGGGTGCCGTCGACGGTGTGCCATGGTGCGTCTTGCAGTCTTTCGTCGATTGTGTCCCAACTCGGGATCAGCTCGATGTTGATCGGTTGCACTGATCCACCCGCGATCAATCGCAGACTGGAGTCGCCGGATGCCGTCACCAGGTCGTACTCCTCTGAGTCGGTCATCAGGGCAACCATCTCGTCCGAGGTGCCGGCGACCTTGTTCTCGACCATGCAGCCCGTGTCTGCTTCGAATTCGGTGACCCAGTCATACTCAGGCACCGTCTCGCCACGCTCGATATAGCCGGCCCAGGAGACGATCACTACCGAACCTTCACCATCACCGACCTCGGTGGGAAGATCGATGGTGTCGTCGTCGCCTGCGCCCGTACACGCTGCCGCCAAGACGGCGAACGCGGTCAACAGGAGAACTGCGCGAGCTCTCATATGTTGGATTCCTCCTCGTAGTTGTCGTTACCAGCCCCGGCGTAGGCCGTGGCCATACTCGTCTCGTCCCCGGCAGGGTCCTCCTCCAGGGGTCGACACGAACTCTTGTCCCATTTCAAGCCCACCCGACGCCCCACCTGGCGGGCGGCTTCGGAGTGGTCGACGGCCGCGTTCTGACTGGCGACCTCGAGCACTGCGCTGTCGACCTGGACCCGGAACTTGGTGTACATCCCCAAGTAGATCGCCTCGGTCACCACACCTTCCACTCCCACCATGTTCGAGGCGGGTGCGGAGGCGGGCTCTCCGATGCTGATCTTCTCGGGTCGCACCGTGAACGGTTTACTCGATCCCATGATGCGCTGGGCGAGGGGGCCCGAGATCACGTTGGAGGTGCCGACGAACCCCGCCACGAAAGCATTGCGCGGGTTCTCGTAGACCTCGGTCGGGGTGCCGACCTGCTCGACCTTCCCGTGATTGAAAACCGCCAATCGGTCGCTCATGGTCAGCGCCTCCTCCTGGTCATGAGTGACGTAGATGAAGGTGATACCGACCTCGCGCTGCAGGGTCTTCAGCTCGAGTTGCATGGCCTGGCGAAGCTTGAGATCGAGGGCACCGAGTGGCTCGTCGAGGAGCAGCACCGATGGCCGGTTGATGAGTGCCCTGGCCAGTGCGACGCGTTGTCTCTGGCCCCCGGAAAGTTGGCTCGGCTTGCGTTGGGAGAAATCTGTCAGATGGACCATATCCAGGGCTTCGCTGACTTGTTTCGAGCGCTCGCTTTCGTCGACCTTGCGCACCATCGGCCCGTACCCGACATTCTGCTCCACCGTCATGTGAGGAAAGAGGGCGTAGTCCTGAAAGACCGTGTTCACATCGCGGTCGTAGGGAGGGAGCCCGGAGACATCGTTGCCGTGGAGCAGGACCCGCCCGCTGCTCGGGATCTCGAAACCGGCGATCATGCGCAGACAGGTGGTCTTGCCGCTTCCGGACGGACCGAGCATGGAGAAGAACTCACCATCGGCGATATCGAGACTCACGCCATCAACGGCGTTCACCTCGCCGAACACCTTGCTTATGTTGTCGAGACTCACAGAGGCAGCCAACGAGATCCTGACCTCCCGGCGCCGGACACTATCTGGGGA
>JALYNX010000348.1 GCA_030772935.1 Actinomycetota bacterium
CTGCATATCTGGCCTCTCGAGCCCTTCCCTCCGGTGACGCGGCGTCGGGGACGACCACGGTGACCACTTGGAGGGACATGTCGAGCTTGGCAGCCACTTCTCTGGCGGCAGCTTCCAGACGTTCGGAATGAGGAAGGGAGTGGTTGACATGGATCGCCCTCACCTCTGGCGAGACCCGGGACGACAAGAAAGCGAGGGATGCCGAATCGGCGCCGCCCGACAACGCAACAATGGGTTGGCCGGGGCGCAGGTCGAGGAGAGACTCGAGGCGTTCGGTGAGCCCGGTCAGGCGACGCGTGTCAACCATCGTTTGGGAGCCTCGATCTCTTCGAGTGTGGGCAGGCTCCCGACTCCACGGAATGCCAGATTGACCGTGTCCCAACCCGCCTCTTTCTCGACGGCTTTGATGAATTGCTCACCCATCCGGTATTGATTGAGTTTCATCTCGAGCCCGGTGATCCGGAAGAACGCGGCGGTGCGCTTGTCGAGCTTGCGATTCTTCAGGACCCGGCTCATCCGCTCCTGGGATTTGAGATGCTCGTGCCCGAGACGGTCCATGACCACGTGTCCGTGCCCCTCGAGCACACACATCAAGGCCTGAACCTTGTCGATCACCACGCGTTGGCCCGTCGTGGCGAACAAGCCGAGCAGCCCCCTGTCATCGAGCAGCCCCTCGCCGCTGTCCCGTCTCGTGGCCAGCTCCCCGATGACCCGGTTGAGCCGGCCTGGCTCGGGCTTGGACTGGTCGACGAGTTCGGCAACGAGACCGAGGAAGTAGTCACGCAGCCAGGGGATGCCTTGGAATTGGGCGCGGTGAGTCATCTCATGGAGGGTCACCCAGAACCGGAACTCCGACGGGCGGAACTGGTGGATGCGCTCCATCTGCATGATGTTCGGGCCGACAAAGGCCACGACGTCCGCGTCTTCCCCGGTAGGCAGGACCAACTCGTATTGGCCGAGGACCCGGCGCGCCAGGACGCCCAGGACCGCTGTCATCTCTGCCTGCATCATTCGCGAGGTGACCGCTGCCGCCCCTCGGGCGCCCGGCCCGGCGTCGGCGACCCGCTCTTCCAGATGCTTCCGGACCGGGTCGATGAGATGGGTGAAGCTGGCCAGGTTGCGCTCGACCCACTCCGATCGCCCGATGACCACTGTGGTCGGGTTGCCAGGGAGCTTCAGGCCCGTGGCCTCCGGAACCAGCTCGGAAACGGTCGCGGTCAACCTCACCATCTCTGTCTCCAGGGCCGCCAAGTGATAAGTCTCAGCGAGGGGATAGGTGCCGGCGATCCTCCCGACGAGACGACCTGAGCCCGACCGTGGGGAGCTGGTCACTCCTGGACGATTCGGTACCGCTTGCGGACCACCCGCGTGAAGTACTGCACCGAGGTGATGATCGCCACCAGAAGGGCAATCGCGATGCCGGTTGGCACCATGTATCGATAGGTCCAGTCGGAGAGGGGCTCGATGGTGTCGGGGGTGGTCACTGGAACTGCCGGCTCGAAGTCAACCGGCGGAACGGTTGTCTCGGTCAGGGTGGTGCCGGTTTCCTCGGTCCCTTCGGTGGCGACTGCAGCGGCGGAGATAGAGAAAAAGGCCGCCACGAGGATGGTGAGAGCGAGCGCACGGCTCAGACGCTTCATGGACGCGCAGCCTACATCCGGTGGGGAGGGGAGGCCAACGTCACCGGTCGATGACCGATTCTCGGGCCAACGCCGCCCGGAGCCGATCGATGAACTCCGGAGGGACCTCCTCGAAGAGACGCTCCCGGACCACGATCTTCAGCCTGACTTCGAACTCGAAGATGTCGAAGCACCCGGAGCAGTCGTCGAGGTGGGCACGGATGCGCTCGGAATTGGCCGAGTCCATCTCCCGGTCCAGATACTGATAGAGATTGGTCAGGGCCTCGTCGCACTTACGGCCGCTCATGGTTTCTCCGCGTCCTCGGGCAGGAGCCCTCGATTCTCCGCGAACTCCCACAACCTCCGCTGCAGCGCCTTTCTTCCCCGATGCAGTCTCGACATCACGGTCCCGATCGGGATGTCGAGGATCTCGGCGATCTCCTTGTAGGAGAACCCTTCCAAATCGGCGAGCAGGACCGGGATCCGGAAGTTCTCTGGTAGCTCTTCGACCGCCTGTTTGATGTCGGACTCGACCAGGCCGTCGAGGACGCGGTCCTCGGTGGTGCGAGCCGCCTCTGCGGACTCTTCCGACCCGATCCGTCGGTACAAGTAGAGGTCCTCCACCGCACCCAGATCCACTTCGTTGGGCCGTCGTGACTCCTTGCGATAGTTGTTGATGTAGGTGTTGGTCAGGATCCGGTAGAGCCACGCCTTGAGGTTGGTCCCCTCTTCGAAGGTGTGATAGGCCCGGTACGCCTTGAGAAAGGTCTCCTGGACCAGGTCCTCGGCGTCGGAGGGATTGCGGGTCATCCGCATCGCAGCACTGAACAGTTGTCGGGTGTACTGGAGAGCGTCGGTTTCGAAGTTGGCCTGGTCCGCCATGCCCGGGGACGGTACCCGGCCGCTGACGGCTAGCGGTTCAGTGTGGCGAGTGCGCCCCCCTCACCCGCCCTTCAGGCGGGCGGTCCCCCCGCTCCGCAGGGGGACATTTTCGTAAAGCGGTTGGAGCCGGAGAGGGGAGTCGAACCCCTGGCCTACGCATTACGAATGCGTTGCTCTACCACTGAGCTACTCCGGCTGGAGGTGCAATGGTAAAGGTGAGGTCCCGGTTG
>JALYNX010000349.1 GCA_030772935.1 Actinomycetota bacterium
CCTCGTAACCGAAGGCGAATCTGCCTTCGCCTCGCTCTTCGAGAGCCAACCCGGCGTTGATGATCCACATGAACCCGGTGAGTGTGACCTCGTGCCGCGCCTGGCGTACCCTGGCGATCTCGCCCAGCATCGGGGATGAAACCACCGAGTTGATCACGATCGCGATCTCGCTCTCGCCCCAATAGCGCAACACGTAGTCACCGAGCAACACCCCCAGCTCGTTGCCACTGAGCAGCCGCCACTCCCCCGCTGTGGGCACCGCAGCCGCCAGCCGATCGGCATCGGGATCGTTGGCAATCACCAGCTCGGCTCGCTCCTTCTCGGCCAGGGCAAGAGCGAGGTCCAGGGCGCCCGGCTCCTCGGGATTGGGAAAGCTCACCGTAGGAAAGGTCCCATCGGGCTCTGCCTGTTCGGGCACCATCATGATCCCGCTGTGTTGGGCCTGGGCACAAAGACGATTGAGGATCCGCGCCCCGACCCCATGCAGAGGGGTATAGACGATTTTGAAATCCGAGGCCTGCGGGTTGGGTCTCGAGGCATAGACCTCATCCCGATAGCTCTCGAAGATCTCCTCCGGCACCGGTGTCACGAGGTCAGATCCCCCTGAGAAGGCGTTTTCGATTCGGGGCACCTCGCCTGCTGGGCCGACCCGCTCGATAGCTGCCGCGATCCCGGCGTCGACCGGGGGAATGATCTGCGCCGAATTCGCCCCGTACACCTTGTAGCCGTTGTCAGCGGGCGGGTTGTGGCTGGCGGTGATCACCACCGCCGCCGGGGCCCCGACATGTTTGGCGACGTACGCGACCAGCGGCGTCGGCGTCATCTCGGGGAAGAACAACACCGAAATTCCTGCCGCAGCCAAAACGCCTGCGGTGTCTTCGGCAAACTGACGGCTGGTGGGCCGGGCGTCGAACCCGAGGGCCACCGGAGCGTCGTGGAGGTCCTCGGCTCCCTGCTCGATGAGGTAGTCGGCAAGACCCCGGGAGGTTTTGATCACCACAGCACGGTTCATCCGGTTCGACCCGGGGCCAACCTCACCCCGAATCCCAGCTGTGCCGAAGCTGAGAGTGCCACCCATCGCTCGCTCGAGGCCGGATACGTCCCCCGAGTCGACCATCTCCTGTAGGGCCTCTCTGGTCTCAGGATCAGGGTCACCCGCAATCCAGGCCTGGGCGGCCTCGATGATGGCAGTCACAGGGTGAGGCTACCGGTGGTCAGCGAGGCTGATTCTGCCAACGCCAGGAATCGGCGCACATCTCGGCCAGATCCCGGGTCGTCTTCCAACCGAGATCGGTCGCGGCCTTGGAGACATCGGCGTAGCTGGAGGCGACATCCCCGGCCCGCCGATCCACGATCTCATAGGGAATGGGCCGTCCCGACTCCTGCTCGTAGGTCTTGATCACCTCGAGGACGCTGTGGCCCTCACCGGTGCCAAGGTTGTAGGTGAAGACCCCACTCTCCTTGCCGTGACGATCCAGGGCCTTCACGTGCCCTTCGGCCAGGTCGACGACATGGATGAAATCCCGAACCCCGGTCCCGTCGGGCGTGGGGTAGTCGCCGCCAAACACGCTCACCCTGGGCAAGATCCCGGCGGCCACCCGAGCCACGTATGGCATGAGGTTGCTGGGGTCCCCGGCCGGATCCTCCCCGATCAGCCCCGATGGATGTGCTCCCACAGGGTTGAAATATCGGAGCAGTGAGACTGACCAATCAGGATTGGCGACATACAGGTCGCGGAGCACCTGCTCCATCATGATCTTGGTCCACCCGTAGGGGTTGACGGCGACGCCTGTCGGCACCGATTCGACGAGTGGGAGCTCGACCGAGTCCCCGTAGACGGTTGCCGAGGAGCTGAAAACGAAGCACTTGACATCGAATTCGAGCAAGGTCTCGACCAGGGCAATGGTCCCTCCGACGTTGTTGTCGTAGTAGAGCATCGGCTGCTCGACGGATTCGCCCACCGACTTGAGCGCCGCAAAATGCATGCAAGCGTCGAATCCCCGGCTCATCACTTCTCGCATCGCAGCACGGTCTCTGACGTCTGCTTCGACGAAGTCTGGGGTGGTCCCGGATATCTCGCCAATACGGGCGACCATCGAGCGGCGGGAGTTGGACAGATTGTCGACGAGCACCGGCTCGTGGCCGGCTTCGATGAGGGCGATGGCGCTGTGGCTGCCTATGAAACCTGCGCCGCCGGTGACGAGAACACGCATGACGGTGAGGTTAGGGCCTGGTGGAGATCAGGCTGTCGGAACCGAAAGCACGAAGCTCGACCACCCGTCCTCGTAGCGATAGGTGAGGTCGCCCTCCATGAGCCGCGCCAGACGACGCGCCACCGCCAGCCCGAGGCCGACCGAGCTCGGGTGGGCGCCCCGGCTCCCGATTTCGAACGCTTTGAATATTCGCTCCACGTCGGAGTCAGGGAGAGCTTCACCGGAGTCTCTGACTTTGACCTCGATGCGGTCGCCGACCTTGGCCAGCGCCACACTCACGGTCTCGCCCCCATGGCGCATGGAATTGGAAACGAGATTTTTCAGGATCTGTCGGGTCCGTCTCGGGTCCGCATAGACCTGCGAAGAACCGTCGAACACCTGAAGCTCAATGGGGTGCTCCTCCACTTCGAGCACCCGTTCGATCTCTTTCACTACGTCGAACACCTCGGAATGGATGCTGACCCCGTTCAGGTCGTCTCCGTAGGCGACGAGGAGATCTTCGATGAGCCAGGATGCGTCGTCCGCCTGGCGGGCAATCATCTGTGCCATCTCGCGGCGGTCCTCGTCGGTAAACGAGTCGTAGTTGTTGGCGAGCTCCTGACCAAGTCCGAGCATCGCGGCGATCGGGTTCCTCAACTCGTGGGAAACGGTGGCGATGAACTCGTCTTTGGCCTTCTGGGCCTCGATTTTGTCCGTCACGTCGATCAGCGATCCTTCGTAGTAGACGACCCCCCCTTTGTCGTCGCGGATCGCTCTCGCCGAATCCCGGGCCCACACCGTGGTCCCGTCGGGCCGCCGCAGTTCGATGTCGAAGTCGTATACGACCCCGGTCGCCCCAATCTCCTCGATCCAGCGCAGACGCCGCTCCGGATTCACGTAGACGCTTTCAACCGAGGTCACTTCGCGCTTCAACTCCTCCACCGTCTCATATCCGAGAAGGGTGGCCAGGGCCGGATTCGCCGCCACCAAGTCGCCGTCGAGAGCGCTCCGATAGAAGGCGACAGGCATTCGCTTGAAAAACGCGTTCAGTTCACCGACGTCAATCGGGTCGCGGATGGATTCCTCCCATGGACTTGATTCGACTCTGCGAATGGTGGGCTCGTTACCCGGCTCTCACTGGTGAATCATCGTCACCGAGGGCTCACTTGTCGCAATCGATCTCCAAGGCCCGATTTGCGCTGCCTGGATATCGGCCCCACAAGACAGGACATGAGGCTTATGGAGCTCCGGACACGAGCACTCAGATCGCGAAAACGAGGAAGGGAGGGCTGGCGCCCCTCGAACGCTAGGCCTCGAACTCGAGTGCGAGCTGGGGCTCGGGCCGCTGGAAGCGGACCAGCCCATTCCACATCAGATGCTCCATGAACACCCACGATCTGCGGTGAATGGAGGTGGGTCCCCAAGCCTGCAGCGCCGCTTTGTGCACGGGGCATGGATATCCCTTGTTGGCTTCGAAGTTGTACCCGGGAAAATTCTCCGCTGTCTCACGCATGATCCGATCTCTGCTGACTTTCGCCAGGATCGAGGCCGCGGCTATCGACAGCGAGCTGGCGTCGCCACGGATGATCCGTTTGGCTCCACCGACGAAATCCCAGTTGCCGTCGACGAGCACCTTGTTGGGCGCAACCCCTATGCCCTCCAGCGCCCGCTTGGCGGCCAGTCGCTGGGCGTCGGACATTCCCAACTCGTCACACTCGGCAGGACTGGCGTGCCCCACCGCCCATGCGTCACACCACCCGGCGATGCGATCGAACAACGCCTCACGCTCGTCCTCGTTCAGCATCTTGGAATCGCGAATCTTGTAGACCCTGGTCTTGGCTGGGACGACGGCCGCTCCGACGGTCAGCGGACCGGCCCATGAGCCACGTCCCACCTCGTCGACACCCACGACGATTGGCGCTCCGGCGGCCCAAAGTGATCGCTCCACTTCCAAACCCGGGGCCCGTCTCTTGAGACTCGGTCGCAGCTTGGGGGCGGTGACTGTGGTCATCCGGTGTTGAGGGTAGGTCGGTTCACTCGATCACAGCGGTCTTGAGGGCTTCGGGCCGGCGCTTCAATTGAGGCCGACGTCGTCAGGAAAAGTCGAAACCAGCGAGAGATACCCGTTCTGGCGGCGCAGGATCCTGGCCCACTGGCCTTCCGGCCGGTCGAAGGGGTCGTCAGGCGACGCCTGGACCAGATACCAGGAGCCTTCTGCCATCTCGGACTCCAGTTGACCGGCGCCCCAACCCGCGTATCCGGAGTACACGCGGATCCGGGTCGAATCGTCCGGGCCGGTTGACAGATCGACCAGGGTCACCCCCGGCAAGGCAGTGGGGTCGCCATCCGTCCCCGGCCCCAGTGCAATCGCCATCTCGGGCTCGACAGGCCCGCCGTAGAAGACTCGCTGCCGCTCCCTCTCGTCCCCGACCCATTGTGGGAGGTGGTCAGCCACCAGCTCCGGTGTCGGGCGG
>JALYNX010000350.1 GCA_030772935.1 Actinomycetota bacterium
GGTCTGCGCAATGGAGAGCAACGCGACCTCTACTTCGGGCTCGGCCTGCTGGCGCTAGGCCTCATCCGCCGTACCGCTCCGCGCAAACAGCTTGTCTATCGTCGAACTGTCCCCAAAGGGTCTGCGATCGTTGTCCACAACCGGCGCCGCGCTGCGCCCAAGATCGAGGTCATCAAACCCCGTTCGCGGGAGTAGTCGTTCGCTGGGCTTGTTTCCCCCCCAGGAGCGAAGCGACATTGGGGGAGGTGGATTGGCCGAGGGCCAAGACGGAGGGGGCACCCCTGACGCGTGGCCGAGACCCCGTCAGTCAGACCCGGTAGACCTCGACCAGGGTCCTGTTTCGGGACCCCCGCCGGCGCCCGAAAAAGAACGCCACGACCACCACCAACGCGATCGCCACTCCAGCGAGCACCGCGGTGTTCTTCGCCGATTCTTTCGTCTCGTCGATGGCGGTGACTATCTGACGGGCCTTGGCCTCGATGTCATTTCTGCTGATCGTCACTCTGCATCCTCCATACGACGAGCCCCGCCACACCCGCGGCCCCGATCGCAGTCAAGAACCGGGCCAGCACCTCGTACCACTCACCGCTGGGCAGCCAAACTCGCAAGCCGCTGAACAGTCCGAGAACCAAGAAAATGGCGCCAAACGAGATGACCATGGCGCCGCCGATTCCCATGCCGGCGTGTTTGCCCAGAGCCTTCGCGGGCTCGATCGTCTCCTGTCGCAGATACTGGCGCGACATGTCGATGAGCTCGCTGGTGAGCTGTGGGATCTCCTGAGGGCTTGGCATGACAAAGTGAGGCTAACAAAGGGTGGACAGAGTGCCACCCGCCGGTAGGGTGCGTTCCCTGTGAGCTTTGTTCGCACGCTGACCTCTCTGGGCCCGCGATACCGCGCTTTGTGGATCGGCCAAACGGTCAGCCAGTTCGGGACCTACGTCGCGTTCCTCACCCTTCCTCTGCTGGTCAAGCACATCAACGACACCACCGGGGCGGGGTCCACCCTCGATTTCTCAATTACTTACGCATTGGAGACGGCGCCTACAGCCCTCCTCGGCTTGGTGGGAGGGGTTCTCCTCGATCGCCTCAATCTCCGCCCGGTCATGATCGCAACCGACCTGGGGCGAGCAGGCGCCTTTTTCTACCTCACCGCCAACCTCGATAACTACGGCGTTGGAACCGTCTTCGTCCTGGCGTTCCTGGTCGGGTCGATGACCACCCTTTTCGACGGAGCGTTGTACACCATGATCCCGGCCCTGGTGCCCAAGGAGCGCCTGGCCGACGCAAACGGGTTTGTGGCCGCCAGTCAGCAGGCCAACTTCGCCCTTGGCCCGCTGGCAGCGGGGGTGTTGGCGTACACCACCGGCGGGCCTGCTCTCGGGCTCTTCATCAACGCGATCACCTTCGTGATCTCGGCAATCAGCCTGTTCTGGGTAGGGCGCGTCCAGCACCATCGTCGCCCCGAGGACGAGCGGGCGGCCTTCCTCACCGAAGCGGCGAACGGGATTCGGTTCATTTGGGCCGAACCCCGCCTGCGGATAACCACCATCGCCGCAGTTGTCCCCAACTTCGTGATCGGCTTCATCGAAGCCACGTTCGTGGTGCTGTCAGTGCTGGTCCTCGATGCTTCGACCGAGACAGAGATCGGGATCCTCTTGTCCGCCCTCGGGGTGGGTGGTGTGGCCGGGGCGTTGCTGGCGCCACGCATCATCAGGGCGATCGGACTGGGCAAGACCCTGGTCTTGGGGATGGGCCTCACCGGGATCGGGTTGTTCGCCGTCATGTTCACCAGATACGGACCGCTTGCCATCGCCCTCCAAGTCGGATGGATGGTGGGTGTTTCGACCATCAACGTTCCCCTGGCCACCATCCGCCAGCATTACGCCCCGCCCAGCATGATCGGCAGGGTGATCACCGCCAGTCGGGCCATTGGTTGGGCGACTCTTCCCCTGGGAGCCCTGGTTGGAGGCTGGCTGGGCGCCGGTGAGGACAGCTACCCCCTGGTGGCGAGGTTGTTCCCAATCCTCTTGCTGGGAACGACAGTTTGGCTTTTCACCACCGTGGTGTGGTCCGACACCTACGGCCCGGGGTACGGCGGCAAGCACGAAAAGCCGGTCGGGCGATCGACGGGAGTGTGAAGCCTCAGGGAATCCCCTCTCCGACGATCATTGAAGGCTGGTCGCTGGTGGGGTAGGC
>JALYNX010000351.1 GCA_030772935.1 Actinomycetota bacterium
CTCCAATACGACTCGTCCCGGGTCAATGCCATCGAGTGCAGTAGCCAGACTCGACGAGACGAGAGTGGAGTCCGAGATGTTCATGCCAAGGAACTCGTCACCGTCGGGGGAGAAGCCGATGATCGCATTCCTGATCGAAGCGAGTTCAAGCTCGGTGCGCAGACCGACACCGCTGGCGACCTCGAACCATTCGGGCGGGGTCGCGAACGGGAACCGGGCCAGACTCTCGTAGCCCACAGTCCTCACTTCCTCGCCGCGAGTGCCACGCAGATCGACGATCGGCTGGTAGACGATCTCGGGGCCGCGTGCAGCCAGCAGACCGGCGATGGCGTCCTTGGTGGGTCTGCCCGCCAGCGGATCGATCACCACGTCCGGAAGATCGAGGTCGTCGTAGTCACTCCGATCGACAACCTTGGCCAATGACAGCTCGAATACGTTCTCGCCTGCCTCCTGGTAATAGCGAAGGTCTCCACCCATGGCCATCGCCAAGCGATGAGCCACCGAAAGGGCGAGGCCCAGAGGCGGTGTCACATCATCCGCGCCTGGACGTGAGTTGTACTGTTCGAAAACCTTGTCCTGATCGGTCACGGCCATACCGTCGCCGTCGTCGGCGACCTCGATGAGCACCATGTTGAACCCGACCCTGATCCGGACCCAGATGTTCTCTCCTCCGAACGACTCCGCGTTCCTCAAGAGGTTGCGAACGATCTGGATCACCCATTTGCTGTCACCTTTGGCCACGGCATTGCCGCTCACCGAGAGCTTCGACCGCTGTTTGCTGGCCCAATCGTGGGTGGCTGACTCGACAACATCTCTCAGGTTCACTTCGTCGTCGGCGACCACGGTCCCACCGAGATCGAACCGTGCCGCAATGAGGAGGTCATCGACGATATGCGTGGTCTCGCGGGCCTGGATGGCGAGCAACTCGATGAACTGATTGCGGACTCCAGCGTTGAAGTCACGACTGCGATCACCAAGCAACTCGGCATAGCCAAGAACAGCTGAAAGGGGAGTGGTGATGTAATGGGAGGCCGCTGCGAGGAAATCGTCCTTGCTCTGACGCAGCTCGATTTCCTTCTTGAGCTCTGCCTCTAGGTCTCTCTTCGGCTGTCGCGCGGTGGTGGCCTTAGAGATTGACACAAATGGCTATCGACATAAGAACCATGCTCCTTGAGGTTTGGAGCCGAAACGGGCGATCTTGGCCCGGTAATTCAAGTTTGTGGTGGGCATGGTCGATTAGCAAGAGGTGGGAACCCGTCTGATAACCACACTCGAATACCGGGCCGCGCCAGCCGATTTGATGGCTCGAGCCAGGGTCTGGGAGTGGGAGAGAACCGTCCGCGATCTGCTTCCTGGGGTGATCTCCAACGGAGAGTTGGTCTGCTTGTTCCAGCCGATCTACGAGCTCCGGGCCGGCGTTCCCCTCTCCCGTGGCTACGAGGCGCTGGCCAGATTCCCGAATGCACCCCGAATCCCGATCGAGCTCTGGTTCCGTATTGCCCATGCCACAGGCCAGGGTGTCGAACTCGAACTGGCAGCTGCCAACAAGGCCATCGATTCGCTGATTCGATTTCCCCACAGCGCCTTCCTCTTCCTCAACGCATCGTTGGCCACCGCTGATGCCCTGGCGGGATCACTGAGCCCAGGGGTCGCGTCGCGGCTTGTGATCGACATCCCTTACAGCTCGGGCCTCGAGTTGAGATCCCGGCAGGTCTTCGAAGACCTGCGCGCGATCGGCGCCAAGGTCTCGATCGACGACGTTCCGGTATACGACCTCGAGTACGTCACCCAGCAACTACACGGGCTCCGACCCAATTACATGAAAGTCGATGTCAACGCCGGCCTCTCGGACAATGCAACGCGGATGGCGCAACTCGCCAAAGGATCCGCCTGGTGTCACGAGGCAGGGATCAACCTCCTCGCAGAGCGGGTCGAGACCGCAAGAGACTTGTTGACGCTCGCCGAGGTCGGGATCGAATGGGCCCAGGGCTATAGCCTGGCCCGGCCCACCGAGCTGTAGGAGAAACCAGGCGGAGGGGGTGGGATTCGAACCCACGAGACCCTATTGGGCCCAACGGTTTTCAAGACCGTCTCCTTCGACCACTCGGACACCCCTCCAGGGGGACCTTCATTGTCGCGGAGGGGGAGGGATTCGAACCCTCGAGGAGGCGTCAGCCCCCTACGGCATTTCGAGTGCCGCGCACTAGACCGGCCTATGCGACCCCTCCAGAGATGCTCCGTACCGCCATGTAGCAGCGCCAACTCGGCGACGCCGGCGGAGGGAGAGGGATTTGAACCCTCGAGGGAGCGTAAACCCCCAACGGCATTTCCAGTGCCGCGCACTAGACCAAACTATGCGATCCCTCCTGGAGACCCACCAGACCAGGTAGGCCGGCAGAGGATAATCCACGAACGTGACTGAGCCCATTCCCGCTTTCGACTACGTCGCACCGATGAGAGCCGCGCTCGAGGCCGCCGCCGAGGCCGGGCGGGCCGGCGAGGTGCCCGTCGGTGCCGTGCTGCTCGACGACAACGGTGAGACGGTTGCAGTTGACCGCAACCGCCGCGAGGAGAACTCCGACCCGACAGCCCACGCCGAGATGCTGGTGCTCTCCCGACGCGCTCGGGAGATCGGTGACTGGCGGCTCGACGGTCACACCCTCGTGGTGACGCTGGAACCTTGCCCGATGTGCGCCGGGGCGGCCGTTTGGGCTCGACTTGGCCGAATTGTCTATGGCGCCGCCGACCCCAAGGCCGGTGCTGCGTGGTCGCTGTACAACATCCCCCAGGACCGCCGACTCAATCACCGAATCGAGCTCGTCGACGGCGTCCTGGCCTCCGAGAGCAGGGCTCTCCTCGAAGAGTTCTTCGCGGCCAGACGCTGACTCAGGCCAGGGCAGCCTCAGAGACCAAGCGCCGATCCCAGATCGCATAGACAACCGCTCCCACTCCGAGTGCGATCGCGACCCATCCGAAAGCGACGCGGTAACTGAAGCCGTCGATCAGGAAGCCGACCGCCGGCGCCGCAACGAGCAAGGCGACATCGAAGATCGAGGTGAATATGGCCATCGCCGACCCGCGCTCCGCAGTTCGAGCCCGTAAGACGACCTGGCTGGTGAGGATCGGAAAGACCGCCCCGTGAGCCATACCCCCGAGGATCGCCGCCGCGACCAGCAAGGGGACCGCGCCGGCCAGTGCCAGGACGGCAAGACTCAGGCCGTAGGAAACGAGGGCACCGACCACGAATAGTCGTTGTGGGATACGGTCGTAGTGGCGCCCGCCGAGAATCCTCATCGCCGCCGCAGTCACCCCGTAAACACCGAAGAACAAGCCGGTCGAGCCGATCCGCCGCTCGTCGACATAGGTCCGGGTGAAGGTGAACAACGTTTCCAGCCCGATGCTGAAGAACAACGTGACCCACCACAGCGGCAGGAGATCGCGCTGGCCAAGGGACGCCCAGAACCCACGTCGGGGGCGGCGGCCGAGGATGGGAAGTATCGGAAGCCGCCAAACCAGCAGCCAGGAAACCACACTGGCAGCCGCGGAAACCACGAACAACGCCCCAAATCCGAAGGCGTCGATCACAACGTCGCCGGCAACCCCACCGACTGCGATTGGGAGCAGCCCCGACAAGCCGAACAGCGCCAACCCCTGGGTGCGGTGCTCGATCGGAAGCGAGTCAGCCGCGTAGGTGAGCATCGTGGTGAACAGGGCGATCTGAAGCACTCGTTGGGCGAGGAAGAGCCCCCACAGCAACAGGCCCCAGACACTGGTGGTGGCCAGGGCGAGGATCACCGCAGCGTTGAAGAGCCCGGTGACCAGGAGGACCGTTCGGCGATGGGTCAGGTCGAGGACCCTCCCCAAGGCGGGGCGGGCCATCAGACCCAGCACCGCGGCAGCGGCGTAGAGGATGCCGATCCGTGACTCGGTTGCTCCCAGGCCCTCGAAATAGCCCGGCACATGCACCAGAAGGACGAACGAGACTTCTTGGAGCAGAGCCGCGGCGAAGAGCTTGCCGAAGTTGGGTCCATACCGATCTGTCGCCATGAGCCGACCGAAGGTAACAGGCCCGGCAATTCGCACAGTCGCTCTATGGATCGGGCCTCGGTAGCCTTCCCAGTGATCGTGCTAGGTGGGGCGCTAGGGGTGCCCTGAACCCGAAATCCTCTACAAGCGGGACCGAATTCCCCGCCCGAGGGGCAGCGTGACGCCGGCCTGAGGGTGGATACGTGGTGTTGACGGTTGGGTCCTGCGCGGCGGAGCACCGCGAACCGGGTCAGATCCGGAAGGAAGCAGCCCTAAGTGGATCGTTCCGGGTGACGCAGGGCAGCCTGACCTGAGCCGGCGGCCATCACCACCGGCGGCCATGTTGCCTCGACGGCGGGGGCACGATCAAGCTCGCTGCGCTCGCAGTATTCGGTACTTGGTACTTCGTACTTGGACAAGATTTCTGGTCCAAATACCAAATACCAAATACCAAGTACGGTTGAGGAAGCCCAGCGCTAGCTGGGCTTTCTCAGCCTGGCTCCATACACGAACCCGAACATCCCGGAGCGCCACACCTCCTCCAGGATCAGACC
>JALYNX010000352.1 GCA_030772935.1 Actinomycetota bacterium
CTTGACATCGAACATATGTTCGGTTTAGCCTCGAATGGGCCGTGGCCGCCCTGCTCCAACCCAGCTTCGATGAGCTCTCCACCCCGCTGTACGCCGTCACCTTCTGCGTGCTCGACCTGGAGACCACAGGGGGCTCGGCCAAGGATTGTGCGATCACCGAAATCGGGGCGGTGAAATACCGGGGAGGCGAGCTGCTCGGGAGCTTTCAGACCCTGGTGGACCCCGGGCTGCCAATCCCACCATCGATCACCATCCTGACCGGCATCACCGAGACGATGGTGTTCGACGCACCCACCATCCACACCGCCCTCCCCTCCTTCCTCGAATTCATCGCAGACACGGTGATCGTGGGGCACAACGTTCGCTTCGACATGTCGTTCCTCCAGGCAGCGACTCGTCGACTCGGTTATCAGCCGATCGCCAACGACACAGTTGACACCGCCGCCCTTGCCCGTCGGCTGGTCCGCGACGAGGTGAGAAACCTGAGACTGCGCACTCTGGCTGCCCACTTTCGGAGCCCGGTCACCCCCATTCACCGGGCGCTCGACGATGCCCAGGCCACGGCCCATGTGCTCCACGCCCTCCTCGAGCGATCGGGGAACCTGGGGGTGACCAATCTCGACGACCTGCTTCAGCTTCCCCGGGCCCGGGGGTCCGCCTTCTACTCCAAGATCGGCCTCAGTGAGGCCCTCCCCCGGCGCCCCGGTGTCTACATCTTCCGCGACCGCCATGGCACACCGATTTACGTGGGGAAGGCAACCAATCTCCGGGCTCGTGTGCGCCAGTACTTCTACGGCGACCAACGCCGGACCATCGGCAACCTGATGCGTGAGCTGGCCTCGATCGACTACGTGACCTGCGAAACCCCGCTCGAGGCTGAGATCACCGAGCTGCGGCTGATTCACACCCATCGACCCCGCCACAACCGGAGGTCCCGGCCCCCGAAAACCTCGCATTGGGTCAAGCTGACCCGGGAGCCGTTTCCCCGCCTGTCTGTGGTGCGAACCCTCAAACAAGACGGCCTCGCCCACCTCGGGCCGTTTCGATCGAAGCAGGCTGCCGATCTGGTGGTGACCGCGCTTTGGGATTCGACATCCATCCGCAGATGTCGGGCTTCTCCGTCGAGCCGAAACGCACCCTGTGCCCCCGCACAGCTCGGCGTCGCCTTGTGCCCCTGTGACGGCTCACTGTCACGGGAGGAATACCGGGCGGTGGTGGACCGGCTCCTCGACGGCCTGGATCATGATCCCGACCTCCTGCTCTCGCCTTTGCAGGACAAGATGACCCAATTGGCGGCGCAACATCGCTACGAGGAGGCAGGCTGGCTCAGGGATCGCCATCGGGCGCTGGGTCGTGCCCTCGAACGACGCCGAATCTGGAGATCATTGATCGATTTGGGGCTCTGTGAGATGGAGAGCCGGGACGGGTGCCGAGTCCTGATCGACCATGGGAGACTGGTGGCGACCTGGCGTCTCGACCGCACCCCGCCTCTCCGACCGGCACCGAGTCTCGACGACTCTGAACGCCATCAGGTCCCGCACAGTGTCGAGATGGCCGAGGAGGCCGACTTGATCTGGCGTTGGCTCGACACCCACGAGATCAGACTGGTCGAGGCGAGCGGGTTGCTCGCGCTGCCCCGGCGCCGCGTGCCTCGTCTCGAAGCCCAGCAGCCGACTTGAGTCTCCCCACCGGGCCAATGAGACTTCGGGCGTGGAGCGCCTAATCGAACTCGACCGTATCGATGTCTCTCTCGGAGGGCTCCCCATCCTGCGTGACATCGATCTCAGTGTCGGGCCAGGAGATTCGCTCGGAGTCACCGGGCCCAATGGGGTGGGCAAGACCACCTTGCTGCGGGTGGCTGCGACGCTTCTGGCTCCCGCGTCCGGGTCCGGCTCGGTCCTGGGAGCCGCGCTGGGGACTCCTGAGGCCTACGCGGTTAGGCCCCGGATCGGGTTGCTCGCGCACCGGCCCTCTTTGATCCCGGAGCTGACGCTCGGCGAGAACCTGCGACATGCAGCGAACCTGGCCGGACTCGACGCGGCACGGGCCCAGACCGCGCTGCGGGTGGTGGGGCTCGATGATGTCGCCTCGCGGAGAGCTGACGCCAGTTCGTTCGGGATGCTGCGCCGCACCGAGATGGCACGCCTATTGATCACGACGCCCCGACTGCTGCTGCTCGACGAGCCTTTCACCGGTCTCGACGTTGAAGCCCAGGAGTTGATCGGGGCTCTGGTGGCACGGACGACCTCGGACGGCGGAGCGGTGATGATGGTCTCCCACGACTCCGGACACCTCGCCGCCCACACCAACCGCCTGCTTTCGATGGCTGGCGGCCGTCTGGAGCAGAAGTCATGAGCTTCTGGGTCCAAGCAATCGAGATCGCCAGGGTCGACCTCACCGTCGAGCGCCGCCTTGGCGACACGATGCGCATCGTCCTCCCCTTCGCAATCGTCGCTTTGTTGGTGTTCCCACTGGCCCTCGGCGTCGACCTGGCTGCGATCTCGCGCCTTGGCCCCGCTGTGTTCTGGGCGATCGGGATCCTCTTCGGGATGCAGGTCGCCCTCCGCCAGGCCGCACACGACGACCAGGAGCGACGAGACCTCTACGCCCTCCTCGGCGTCGACCCTGCTGCCCGCTTCGCCGGGCGCACCATCTCGGGGGCGGTGTTGATGTCAGGCTTCCTCGCCGTCTTGCTGGCGGCGATGATTGTGCTCTACAGCCCACGGCTCCCCGACGGTTGGCTGGGCCCCGTGGTCCTCAGTTCGGTACTGGTCGCGATCGGCCTGACCGAGCTGGGAACGCTCGCCGGAGAGGTCACAGCCGGTCTCCACAACCGAACCGCGTTGGCTTCGCTACTCGTGGCGCCGCTCGCGCTTCCACTTGTGATCGGGGCCTCACAGACCCTGGAGTCAATGGCCCGTGACGCCGGTATCCTCCCCTGGTTGTTGATCCTGGTCGCGACCGATCTGACCCTCGCCGTGGCCGGCGTCGGATTGGCCAGACCGCTGGAGGAGGCATCTAGATGACAAAGGTGAAGATTCTGCTCGCCATCGCCGCGGTGGCGATGGCCGTGGGTCTCTGGTTCGCCCTCACGGCACCGACCGACACCCTGCAAGGCGACTTCACCAGGATCATCAACATCCATGCCCCCTCGATGTGGCTCGCCTTCCTGGCCTTCGGCCTCACCGCTCTCGGATCGGCGATGTGGCTCATCCGAAAGCAGATGCGATGGGATCGCCTCGCCGAGGCTTCTGCCGAGCTCGGGGTGATGTTCACCGCGATCGGGCTCTTCACCGGCATGGTCTGGGGCCAGGCGGTATGGGGCAGGGCCTGGGATTGGGGTGACTGGCGGCTGTCGACAACCGCGGTGATGTTCTTCGTCTACATCGGCTACCTGGCGCTGCGCGGTGCCACTCCCGACCCGACGGTCAGGGCCAGGCGGTCTGCCATTCTCGGTGTCATCGCCGTGATCCAGGTCCCGCTCGTCTACTTCTCAGTGAACCTGTTTCGGACCCTCCACCAGACCCAATCGATCCGACCCGACGGGGTCACCATGCCCCGCGAGATGTCGATCGCGATCCTGATCAACGTCATCGCCTTCACCATTCTCTATGTCGCCCTTCTGGTCGCGAGGATCGAGGTGGCCAAAGTCGAGGAGACGAGGGCAACCGAAACCGCGTTGGCCGGTGACGGGGTGAAGCCGCCCCGGCTCTCGGAGGTCAAAGATGTCTGACCAAATGATCGTGGTCGGGACCTTCGTCATCTCATATTGCGTGATCGCCGGGTACGCCGCCTATCTCCACCTCCGGCGCCGCCGAGCCGGGGACTGAGCCCGTGGCCCATCGTCGGTTCGTGCTCCTCGGCATCGCCGGGGTAATCCTCCTGATTGTCGGGCTGACAGTCACCAGCCTGGGCGACAACCTCACCTACTACCTCTACCCCACTGAGGCCGTCGAACAGCGAGCGCAGTTCCCGGACGGGGAACGGTTCCGGCTGGCGGGCACGGTGGTGACCGGCACCATGGTCGAATCGGATGACGAGATCTCCTTCGATGTCACCGACGGTGGGGCCACCATCGCAGTTGTCCTCACTGGAGTTCCCCCGGCCCTGCTGGGCGAGGAGGTCCCGGTGCTCATCGAAGGGGCGTGGTCCACCGATCGATTCTTGGCCGATCACGTTCTCATCGCCCACGACGAGAACTATGAGGTCCCCGACGAGGGGAACTACCCCTCCGGCACATGATCTCTCTTCTCGGCACCGCCGGCGTGATCGCCGCACTGGCCGGCGCCACCCTTCTGGTCGTCCGCGGGATTTCGGTGGCGCGCGGTGGGAGCGGTGACCTGGTCGCCCCCGGTCGCCTGCTGCTGGCTGGGGCGGTGGCCGCGATGGCGACCATGGAGATCGGCCTGCTCACCGACGATTTCAGCCTGGCCTACATCGCCAACCATCACGCCACGACGACACCGTTCCCTTTCGATGTGGCAACAGCTTGGGCGGCGCTCGAAGGCTCGATCATCCTCTGGGGGTTGATCCTCGCCGGGTTCACCTGGGCCGTGATGGTCAGGTATCGCCGCTCGCCAGACGTCTTGGGAGCCGCAGCTCTGGCAGTGATGGGCGGGGTGGCACTGTTCTTCTTCGGGCTCATGATCACGGTCGCCAACCCATTCGAAGTGTGCGTCGAAGCCCTGACCTCGGGATGCGCCGCTTCCAGCCCATGGCCCCTGGCGGCGGTGGATATGCCTCTGAACGGGCCGGGGCCCAATCCCCTCTTGCAGAACCATCTCCTCATGGCCATCCACCCGCCGATGCTCTATCTGGGCTACGTAGGGCTGACCGTCCCCTTTGCCTACGCCATCGGCGCTCTCGCCCTCGGAATCCCAGGCCCGGAGTGGCTCCGTCGGAGTCATCGATCGACACTCGTCGCCTGGTCGTTCCTCACGGTGGGTATCACGCTGGGCGGCTGGTGGGCCTACGAAGTGCTCTCCTGGGGCGGGTATTGGGCGTGGGACCCGGTGGAGAACGCATCATTGATGCCGTGGCTGATAGCCACCGCTTTCCTCCACTCAGGTCTGGTCCAACAACGTAGAGGCATGCTCCAGGCGTGGAATTTCGTCCTGGTGATCTCTGCGTTCTCACTCACCATTCTCGGCACGTTCCTGACCCGTTCGGGGACCATCAACTCGGTCCACTCCTTCACCCAGTCCGCCATCGGACCGGCCCTGCTCGGTTTCCTGGTCCTGGTCCTGGTCGGGTCATTCGCACTCTTCACGATGCGCTCCCATCTGGTGGCGTCGTCGCCACGAATCGAGACCTTTGTGTCCCGGGAGGGGATGTTCCTCGTCAACAACCTCCTGTTGGCGGTCTATGGCTTCGTGGTCCTGATCGGAACCACCTATCCACTGCTGGTCGAGGCATTCACCGGAACCCAGGTTGGGGTGGGCGAGCCCTTCTTCAACCGCCTTGCGGTGCCACTCTCTTTCGCCCTGTTGTTGGTGATGGGATTCGGCCCGGTGACTCCGTGGCGGGCCGCTGCTCCCGGGATGCTCTGGCGCCGTTTGCGCTGGCCAGCCCTGTTCGCACTGACCGTCGGGGTGGTCCTTTCTGCGTGGGTGACTCGTCTGGGATGGGTGGTGTTGGCCGTGGTACTGGGAACCTTCGTCGCCTCCGCAATCGTCGGCCTGCTCTTTGAGATGGCCGCCACGCGCTCCGGCAAGACCCGTAACAGCATCTACGCGGAGATGAGAAATGTGATCGGTGGCGACCAACCGTTCTGGGCCGGTCAACTCAGCCATCTCGGTGTGGTGTTGGTTGCGATCGGAATCGCCTTCGCCTCCAACCTTGCCAGCCACGCGACGGTCGACCTCGAGCCAGGCGAGACCGCGAACTTCGCCGGTTACAGCCTCACCTATGAAGCCCCGTTCCGACGGGTCGAGCCAAACCGGGTAGTCGAGGGCGCTCGTTTGTTGGTGTCACAGGACGACCGGGTGGTTGGACGGCTCGAGCCTCGGGTCAACCTCTACGGAGCCGACGGCTTCGCAGTGTTCACTCCGTCGGTCATGAGCAAACCGTCCGGAGACCTCTATGTGACCCTGCGCGCCCTCGACTCGTCGCAGGTGACTCTGACTCTCGATACCAGCCCGCTGGTCTGGATGATCTGGTTGGGTGGCTTCACCACCGCCGCCGGAGGCGCCTGGTCACTGACTGCCCGTCGCCGGGAACGAGCGACCACGCTCGAGCGTCAGAACGCCGATGCCTGAGCGTCTGCTCAACACCTTGCTGGTCGTCCTCATCGTCGTAATGGGAGCGGTGCTGACTTTCACGGTTTCGACCGAGCCGGTCCAGGTCGATCGCTCCCAACAGATCGGGGCTCGGATCCGATGCCCGGTGTGCCAGGGCGAGTCCATAGCCGACTCACCGGCGCAGATGGCTCAGGACATGATGGCTCTGGTCTCCGAGGAAGTGGCTCGTGGCGCCACCGACCAGGAGATCATCGACGAGTTGCTCGCCTCATACAGCGGGGCGGTGCTCCTCGACCCGCCCGCGGCCGGGGCC
>JALYNX010000353.1 GCA_030772935.1 Actinomycetota bacterium
TCAGCTCCGCACTTCGGTACGCCGATCTGGTCCCGTGGGAGGTTCTGCGTCGAGCTCGGTCCCGGGGCGCACCCGTGATCCATGTCCTGAACCGGGTCACCAGCGCCAGCACCGGGGCATTGGCCGACTATCGAAGGCGATTGGAGGAGGAATGGGCCGACGGCGAGGTCCTCGTCGTGCACGAGCACCATCTAGCCGGCTCGATGTCGGTTCCCTCGGTTGCGGCGCGCTCCCTGCGCAGACGGCTCATGAGTCAGGTGGAGGATTCCCAACAGCAAAGGGCCGAGATCGTGCGCTCGGTGTTGTGGGCGATCCTCGGGCAAGCCCGAGATCTGATCGCGGCGGCCGAGCTCGGGTCGACAGAAGCCGATCTCATGACAGGGATGCTCGGTCAGGCGTTCGTTCCCGCCCCGAGCCGGATCGTGACTGTGGTGGCAGGCCCGGTCGAGGCTGGTGTTGACATCTCCCTGCTCGCCCGTCACGGCAGGGACCACCCGCGCCGGGCGCAGCGTTGGATGCGGAGGAAGGCCCCAGGCCCCGAACCCGTGGCCGCATCGCGACATCGGTTGCTGGAAACAGTGGTCATTGCCGTCGCCACCGATCTGAGGGTTTCGATTCACGACGGCGACCTTGTCCTTCACGACCATGGTCTCGGTGTCAGCCGACTCGACCCGGCCACCCACCATGCGATTTCCGGGGCGGCTGAGTCGTGGTGGGCGGCGTTGGAGGAGATCTGTGCGCCGGCAGCGGGCAATCGTGCCGACTTCGCCGCCCTGTTGTTGGCGGTCTCCACGCTGCGGCCCGACCCGATGCTTGATGCCGCCCTGGAGGCCATTCTCCCGGGCGTTGCTCCCCAGGCATTGGTTGGGTCTGCCGTGGATGCCCTGGCTCGCGCCCTGATCCCGGTGTACGGCTCGGTGCGGGACCGCCTGGTGTCGATGGTCACCGACGACGTCACTCCGACTCCGGAGGTGGATAGGGCCAGGACCCTCGTGGCCGAAGTGGTGGCACGCTCGGCCTTCGCCAATGCGTGACGACATCATCGGCCTCGTGCCGATGATCGATCAGACACTCGCCGATTGCCTGGGCGTCGTCGACGAGCGTTCTCTGGAGCCGGTAGCCCACATGCGAAATCGCCTGGTCGCGCGACTGGCTTATCCCGACGACGTGTTGTTGGCTGCCCTGGCCGGGGGCACCGGATCGGGCAAGTCGAGTCTGTTCAATGCCGTCGCCGGAGCGGACGTCGCCGCCACCGGCGGGGTTCGCCCGACCACCTCCCACCCCCAGGCGTTGGTGCCGGAGTCCCGAGCTTCGGCCCTTTCCGGTTATCTCGCCGCCGTCGGCATCGATGATCGCGTTCCCCACGAGGGCCATGACTGGCTCTGTCTGATCGACCTCCCCGACACCGACAGTGTCGAAATCGACCATCGGCAACGAGTGGATTCCTTGTTGCCCCAGATCGACTGTGTGGTGTGGGTGGTGGATCCCGAGAAATACCGCGACGCCGCGCTGCATCACGGCTACCTGAGGCCGATGGCGGCCCATCAGAGCCAATTCGTCTTCGTGCTCAACCAGAGCGATCGTCTCGAGGACGAAGAGGTGTCTCAGGTGAAAGCCGATTTGAGAGCGGCCCTCGTCGAAGACGGGATCGAGGGCCCGACCGTCCTCACCACCGCAGCGCGGCCCGTTGCCGGGCCACCACTTGGCGTCGAGGCTCTGCTCGATCATCTCAGGGAGGAACTGGGAGGGTCGGTGGGTCTTAAGTTGCTGGTCGATCTCCAGACCGGTTGCGCTGCTCTCCTCGAGGCGCCGGGCGCGGGGCCCGGGGTGGGGTTCGAGACTCGTTGGATGGAGACTGTCGACGAGGTGATCGCTCGCGTCGACTCCGACGACAGGTCCGGAGCCGGAGAGCAGGTGGCGACCTTTCTCGAGGACGTTGCGGCGGAGACCGGAGGCCCGCTCGCCATGTCGATCGGCGAGATCGCGGCGCAGGCACCAAGCGTGGTGCTGCTCGGAGCCGGCCCTGCCGGGCCTCAATCGAGTGATGCCAAGCCCCGCAAGTGGTGGCAGAGATCGGGGTCAGCCACTCCATCTGTCGAGGCCGCCGACACCGGCTCGGCGGGAGTGAGAGCGTCCCTCGAGTCCGAGGTCGGCGATCCGATCCGTGCGATCCTGGCCAAGAAGGCCAGAGCGCAAGCCTCGATCTCCGAACTGGTGCTCGCGGTCAACGATCTGACCCGGCGCTCCGGGCGGTAGGTACTCTCGCCGGCCATGGACGAGCGATGGATCAAAACAGCGATTGTCGTTGCCATCGCTGTGGTCCTCTATTTCGTCCTGATGCAGGTCGGGACACGCTTCGTCAACAGGATCGGGCTGCGCGGGCCCCAGGCCGCCTCCCGCTCTCGCACTCTCTGGCTGATGGTCCGCCGGGTGATCGTGGTCATCATTTTCATCTTCGTGGTGCTCACGATCTTCACCGTCTGGGCGTTCAGCCTGGCACCGTTCCTGGCGTTGGGGACCGTGGTCGGAGCCGCCATCGGCTTTGGTGCCCAGAACGTGGTGAGAGATGTTCTGGCCGGATTCTTCATCCTCGCCGAGGACCAATATCAGATCGGCGACACGGTGTCGATCGGGGGAGCAAGCGGGACGGTCGAGGACATCCAGTTCCGGGTGACTGTCCTCCGGGACTTCGAGGGCAACGTCCATTACGTGCCGAACGGGCAGATAACGGTCACCTCCAACTTCACCAGGGTCTTCGCCCAGCCGGTGATCGATGTCGCCATCGCCTACGACCAGGATGTCGACCGTGCCATGGAAGTGATGCTCGAGGAGCTCAGCCGGCTGGGTGATGATCCGTCGTTGGAGCCAATGCTTCGAGGCCCTGCCGAGATGCTCGGTATCCAGGACTTCGGGGACTCCGGGATCGTGATCAGGGGTCGGCTCACCTCCGACGGTCATCAGCGCGCGGAAGTGCGCCGCGAGGCGTTGCTCCGCATCAAGAAGCGATTCGACGCCGAGGGGATTCGGTTCTCAGCAGCCAAATGACTTTCAGTCGGGCACGACCGCCGGCACGATGACGGCCAGGGCGTCCGGCACCCATTGCACGGTCCCGCCGTCGACCATCCCCAACGCCTCCCCATCGGCCTGAGCCTCCACGGGCGGGTCCGCCTTCATCTCGAAGAGATCGACCGTGCGCCAGACGTCGAGATCCGGGATCGCCTCCAGGTCACGCCCGGCGATGACAGCGGCCGCGATTCGGGGTATGTGTCGGCGTCGCAGGCGCTTCACGATCAGGACAGTCATCGGGTCGGGGGCGGACGGGGTGATCCTCAGGGGGATCTTGCCGAAGTAGGTGTAGATCTCGCGGAACTGGATCATCGCGGCGGTGACATAGGCCTCGGAATCGCCGGCGTGCACCGTGACGTGGGGTTTGCGGCCCGGGAAGTCCTGAAGCGCGGTGCCGAAGGCGGAGCGGGCGTAGTGGATCGAGCCGAACCGGTATTTGCGGTACGGCTCCTTTTCGGCCCGTTGCACCACCGCGGCGTCGAGGCCGAAGCCACAGGCGAAGATCGAATGATGGACGGTTTCGGTCGATCCACGCTGCAGGGTCATGGTGGCAACGCCAACCCGTCGAATCTGTGGCGATGTCACCAGGAGGCGAGCGGCTTTCACCGGCTTGGAGGGGATTCCCATGAGCCTCGCAAAGACGTTGGTGGTGCCCACCGGGATCACACCGAGTGATGCATGGGTGCCGACCACCCCTTGACTGACATGATGGACCATGCCGTCGCCTCCCATGGCGACGACGATGGCCGCTCCTCCTTCGGCTGACTCCCGCGCCTTCTCCGTGGCCTCGGCGGGGGAGCCGGGCCAGATCGAGCCGACATCCGCGACCCGATCCAGGGTTGCCATGACGTCGCGGTGGGAGCCACCGGTGAACTGAGAGGCGGCCGGGTTGGCTACGACCACTATCCGGTGCATTGAGGGTCGAGACTACCCCGGTACCCTGGAACACCGTGAGTGACTCCGAATCCCGGTTCTCATTGGTGGTTGGGGAAGGCGATGGCGCCATGCTCGGTCTGGCCGCGGGTGACAGCGCCGGTGGCGCTTGGGACCTGGGGTATTCGGCCATCACCGAGCAGGCGACGGTGATCGCCTACCAGCTGATTGAGAACACGCAGCTCGATATCGACCAGACGCTGCGGGCGATACGCGAGCTCGATGGCGCCAACGACGAGGAACCGGTGTATCGGGCCGAAACCCCCCATTTTCGAACCTGGTTGGCCCGCGCCTCGGCTGGCGGAGCAGTCCCGGAGGAGGACCCCTCTCTCGACGCAGCCCCTCGCGGCGTGCCGGTGGGCGTTGCACTGCGCCGGGATCCGGATGCCCTCCGTACGGCGGCGGTGGAACTGGGGAGTGTGTTTCATTCGGATCTCTCGTCGATCGTTGCTGGTGTGGTCAGCGCCAGTGCCGCTGCCGCTTCGTGCTTCGGGCAATCGGGTCGGGACCTGATCGCAGGGGTGGTGGAGACTGTGGAACTCACCGCGGCTCAAGCCGGATCCAAGCTGAGATGGACCGGGCCGAAGTCCTGGGAAGAGCTCGTCGCCGATCTGCGCCCGCTCATGGATCATGTCGGGGTGACCGAGGCCGCGGAGGCCTTGGCGATCGTCGACGCCAGTGCGGTGCCTGAGCCCTGGGACCTGATCAGAGCCGGCCTGCTCCTGGCGGCGCCCCTTGCTGACCGATCCCACATCCCGGTCGAACAAGCCGCCCGGATCGGGGGAAGCACCCTCGGCGCAGTAGTCGGAGGGATCATCGGGGCCCGGGTCGGGATTCGTGCCTGGCCGTGGGCCTTTGCCAACGACACCTGGTTCGCCGAGATCGGGAGACGGCTGGTCCGGGGGCCAAACGAGGTGAGCGACCTTCCAATTCCCTACGCGGTGGAACAGCACCTCATCTCTGGGGAGAAGGGCTTTCGTTGACAACCACACGGTCTTCGGGCGGCCAGTCACGCTCGGAGTCGTCCAAGCGGCGCAACGCCCACGATCCGAAGCCGATGAACAGGATCAAGCTTGCCATCGCCACCTTCCGCCCCCAGCCCAGGACGTCGACAACCAACGCCCAGGTGAGAGGGCCCAGGATGGTGGCAAACCGGCCGACAGTGGCATAGAGCCCGTAGAACTCCCCGAGGTATCGGGGAGGGGCGAGACGGATCATCAAGACCCGGTCGGCGGTCCAGGTGGAGCCGAGGGCCACACCTCCCAGTGGCCCGATCACCCAGGCGATAGCGGTTTGGCCGGTCACCGCGGCGGTAACACCTGAGGCGATGGCGATCATCCAAATCAACAAGGCCGCCCGCAGCACCCGCAACGGGCCGAGAGACTCGACGAAGCGACCAGCCACCAGTGCCCCGACCGCGGCCGCGGCTATCGCCACGCCCAGGAGCTGGGTGACGAATTGACTATCGAGCCCGAGCTCCCGGATCACGAAGATGGTAAGGAATCCCCCGATCAGTGTGTTGATCGCATCGGTATAGAGAAACCGGCTGACCAGGAACCGGACCAGACCGTCGTATTGACGGGCTCTGCGCCATGACGAGACGATCCGACTCGCTACATCCCGGAGCAGGGGTGCGGGCGTGGCCTCGATTCCCTGCTGCTCCCTGATGAAGAGGAAGGCAGGCAGGGCGAATACGAGAAATGCCAGGGCCAGCGTCTTGAAGGTGGCGGCGAAAGACCAATCAAGGACTTCGAGGGTCACCACGCCGATGCCGAGACCGAGGAACGAGCCGATATAGCCGATCCCGACACCGAGCCCAGAGATCCGCCCCCGGTTCTCCGGGGTGCTCACATCGACCAGCAGGGCGTCGTACACCACTGATCCCACGTTGAACCCGACGAGTCCGATCCCGAGCAGGATCAGGGTCATCGTGACCGGGCCTGCAGCGAGGCCGGCGGTGGCGCCGACCGCGATAAGGGTGGTGATGCGGAGGGTGGGGACCCGCGCTCCTCGGGCGTCGCTTCGGGCGCCTGCCCAGGGTGCGAGAAAGATGACCAGGGCGCCGGCTGCGGCTTCCACCAGAGCTAATGCCGAGTCTGGTTGATCCACGGCCGTCAGCCACTGCGGGAAGTACCGGCCGACGACACCCAGGGCGAAGACGGTGTTGGCCAGGTCGTAGAGGACCCAGGAACCGACCGAGAGCCGATCGGGACCGCCGCGGGCCTCGGTCATTTCAGAAGGTGACGGCTACCGAGATCAGCTCCTCGCGACCGAGAAGCCCGGCCGCTGCCTGGAGGGCGCGGGATGCCTCGGAAAGCGGGAACTGGTGGGAGACGAGATCGTCGATGCGGGGGTCGATCTCGATCTGACGTGTCGCCCATTGATAACCGACACTGCTGGCTCCCATTGCCCCGCGGATAGTGAGTTGCTTGGCGACCAGCACATCGCTGAGGAAGTGGAAGGCGCGGTTGCCTTTGGTGGACGCCAGGATCACCCGCCCGCCGCTGCGCACCAGGTCGAGAGCGGTGAAGACGGCCTCGGGGTCATCGGACGTGACATCGACGACAATGTCCGGTCGGCGCCCGACGGCTTCGGCAATTGCCCCTCCGACGTCTTCGCTCTCGACATTGATGGTCAGGTCGGCGCCCAGCCTCTTGGCGAGCTCGAGACGATCTCGATCGTGGGCCAGACCGGTGACTCCCACCCACCCGGCGCCTGCGGCCTTGGCTGCAATCAGACAGGCGAGCCCGCGGGGGCCGGGGCCGAGGATGAGCACGCTCTCTCCTGTTTGCAGGGCAGGAAGTTCGACGGCCCAGGTGTGACCGGCGGCCAGGGGATGAACAAAGGTTGAGACTTCCGCGGGCACGTCATCGGTCAGTTGGTGGAGCCGGGCGTCGGGGTCGATGAACAGATACTCGGCGAGCCCACCCCAGAGGCCCGGCGGCTCGATTGAGGGGATGAACCCGTAGGAATTCGACGGCCGACGCCGGACGCAGGTGGCCAGGCTCTGTTTGCAGCGGTGGCACTCCCCGCAGCGAATCCGGGGCTCGACGACGACCCGGGTTCCGATCGGAAACGGGATGGTGGGGCCTTCCGTGGCGATCCGACCGACAACTTCGTGACCGGGGACGAGCGGATAGACCACATCTCGGGCCTCGCCTTTCCAGACCTGAATGTCGGCGCCGGATATCCCGGTTGCCTCGACTGCCAGCCAACCACCGCGGTCAACGGGTTGTGTTGGCAACTCGGTCAACGTGAAGTGCTTGGGCTCGACGAGCATCATGGCCCGGGCTTTGATCCCTCGCTCCATCGTTGGCGAGTGTAAACCCGGTTCCGGGCGCCCCCGTCAACTGGTGAGCAACGCGGCGATCCGCTCCACTCCCCGCTCGATTTCCTCCTCGCCAACCGCATAAGAAAGCCGAAGGAACCCTGGTGTCCCGAATGACTCGCCGGAGACCAAGGCGACGCCGGCTTCCTCGAGGATCTCGGCAGCCAGGTCATCTGTGGTTGCCCATCGATCGCCCAAGTGCGCGGAGAAGTCGGGAAACACGTAGAACGCCCCCTCCGGCTCGATGCAAGCCACGTCGGGGATGGCGCTGACCATGGAGTACATCAGTTTTCGCCTGGAGTCGAAGGCGAGACGCATCTCCTCGACCATCTCCTGAGGCCCGGTGAGGGCGGCCAGGGCCGCATGCTGGGCGACGTTTGCGACATTGCCGGTGGCATGTGACTGATGACTGTTGGCGCCATCGATCACATCCGCCGGCCCCACCATCCAGCCCACCCTCCAACCGGTCATCGAATAGCTCTTGGCCACCCCGTTGATCAGAACCCAGTTCTCGAACCGCGGCGTCACCGCGGCGATCGAGGGTGCCACATCGGTGAAATAGGAGAGCCGCTGGTAGATCTCATCGGCTATCACCCATATGTCGTTGGCCGCGGCCCATTCCCCGATGGCGCGGGCTTCCTCCGCGGTGTAGACCGCCCCAGTGGGGTTGGAGGGAGAGACGAAGACCAGCAGCTTGGTGCGATCGGTCCGGGCCTGCTCCAATCTGTCCACGGTGACCTTGAACCCATCCTCGAGACGAGACGGGACCGAGACAGTGACTCCACCGGCCAGGTCGATGTCAGCCGGGTAGGTCACCCAGTGCGGCGATGGCAACAGGACCTCGTCACCGGGGTCGAGCAGGGCGGCAAAGGCCTGAAAGACCGCCTGCTTGGCCCCGTTGGTGACCATCACTTCCGACCAGTCGACCTCGACTTTGGAATAGCGGGCGACGTCTTGGGCTATTGCCTTTCGCAGCTGGGGGAGACCCGCGGCCGCCGTGTACTTGTGGTTTTCAGGGTCGAAACATGCCCGGGCCGCGGCGGCGACAACATGCTCGGGCGTGGGGAAGTCGGGTTCGCCGGCTCCGAACGAGATGACATCGACTCCGGCAGCGCGCAGCTCCCGGGCGCGAGCGGCGATGCCGAGGGTTGCTGACGGGGGTAAAAGCCCGAGACGATCGGAGACTCTCTTAGACATGGCGACTCGAAGCCTAAGCCGTTCGCCAGCCATCCAAGTCGGGTTTAGCCGCCTCTCAGGGTGGGGGATGTTTCAGTTGGAAAAATCGTCCTTGGCCTCGTCGGCCACTTCGGATGCAGTGTCCTTGGCTGCATCCGCCACTTCGGATGCAGTGTCCTTGGCCGCATCCGCCACTTCGGATGCGGTGTCCTTGGCGGCATCCACCGCGTCCTCGCCTCGGTCGGATATGTCGGAGATCTTCTCCTTTGCCGCCCCATATAGGTCCTGTGACGTCTCTTTGACCTTCGCCCCGGCGTCGCTGGCGAAATCCTTGGTCTTTTCGACGTAAGGCTGTGCCTTCTCGGCGAGGTCGGCGCCCTGGTCCTTGGCCTTGCCGAACCATCCCTTGAGGGTGTCCATGAATCCCATTTGCGGTCCTTTCAGTCCCGTGTGCTAATCGTAGGCCGTGCTCAGGGTGCTTCGTGTGTGGCCACGAGCTAACCCAAGCAATTCACCTTGGATGGGAGGGCCAGTATTTTGAGTGGCGTGACACTGCCCAAGATCGATCGTCGTCGGGTCTGGCGACGCTCGTTGGTGATTCTTGGGTTGATGACTGCGGGGGTCGCCGCCCCGGTGCTCGACCTGTACGGGAGAAATCCCAGTGTTTTCGTGGCCAATCGAAGCACCCCGGAGCAGATCGTCATGTTCGGGCTTCTGGTCACCTTCACCCTGCCGTTGTTGGCGCTGATCATCCTCACGGTCTTAGAG
>JALYNX010000354.1 GCA_030772935.1 Actinomycetota bacterium
ATCGGGCGCGGACCCAGGGTGAGCGGCTCCACAGCGGCCTGCGGTCAGCCCTCGCCGGGCATCCTCGGGTTGGTGATGTGCGCGGGATCGGCCTGTTTGCCTGCGTCGAGCTGGTCGCAGACCGGCAGAGCAAGGAGCCTTTTCCAAGGTTGGCTCAGGTCACCGAGAGAATGGTGGAACGGGCCGCAGAGAACGGGCTCCTTCTCTATCCGTCAACGGGCAACGTCGACGGCACCAACGGTGACTATCTCCTCATTGGTCCCCCGCTCACGGTGACTGATGACGAGGTCGATCTGATCGTCGATCGCATAACCGCAACGCTGGGAGCCCTCGAATGAGTTTGACCGCCGTCTGGTCCGACGGATACCTGGCTCACGACGCCAACTGGCTGGTCTGGGTCGGGGTCCGGCTCCCCGGTGACGAGGAAGCAGACCGCGCCCTGACCATAAAGGATGCTCTGGAGCAGGCCGGAGTCCCGATTGTCGATGCCGTCGAGCATGACCGGAGCCACATCGAAGCGGTCCACGATCCCGGGATGGTGGATTATCTGGAAACGGCGTACGACCTCTGGGTCGAAGCCGGGTATCCGGAAGAGCCCGGCGTCGACCGGGTCGTCCCCTATGTCTTCCCGCACCCGGTCGCCGTCAGATACCAGCAGGAGATCCAACCGACCAGCCGCGCCGCCATGGCCGGGGTGTATTGCATGGACACCACAACCGTGATCGGACCCGGGACGTATCGAGGTGCCCGAGCGGCCATAGATGGAGCGATCACCGCGGCGGGTCTGGTTCGAGATGGCGCCCCGGCCGCATACGCCCCGGTCCGTCCACCCGGTCACCATGCCGGGACGTCCTACTTCGGAGGGTCGTGCTATCTCAACAATGCGGCGATCGCAACCGAGTGGCTGATCAGCAACGACACCGGACGTGTGGCGATCCTCGACATCGACGCCCACCACGGGAATGGCACCCAGGAGATCTTCTACGAGCGAAACGACGTGCTCTATGTCTCGGTGCATGTCGATCCCGACGCAGGATGGTTTCCTCATTTCTGCGGTTTCGAGCAGGAGACAGGTGCCGGCCAGGGACGCGGGTCGAACCTGAACCTCCCTCTTCAGCCGGGGAGTGGTGATTTGGAGTTCCTCGATGCCCTGGAGCGGGGCTGCGAGACGATCGCTCGTTTCAGGGCCGACACGGTCGTGGTCTCAATGGGGGTCGATTCGGGGGCGGCTGACCCCGAAAGCCCACTGCGAGTGACCAATGAGGGGTTCGCCGCCGCCGGGCTGAGGATCGCCGCCCTCGGGCTTCCAACGGTTCTCATCCAGGAGGGCGGATATCACCTTGAATCATTGGGCTCCGACGTCATGGCTATCTTGGCCGCCTTCTAGCGGCCCGAGGAGGGAGGGTGACGGAAGGGATGTGGGTGGGAAAAGACGCCCATGGAGGGCCTGCCAGCGAGAGTCTTCCCGATCGGACCGAGTCCCCACGATGGCGTCTCGAGGACGTTTGGGCGACTGCGCGGCCATATAACCCCTCGGCCTCCCCTGACGGATCTTCCGTGGCCGTCATCATCGACGTGGAAGGGACCACAGATCTGTGGCTGGTGGATCTGGAGGGAGGGCTGACACGACTGACCACGGACCGGGCTCTCACCGCCTACTGGGATGATGCTGCGCCGGTTTGGGCCCCGGACAACGACCACATCGCCTACAACAGCGGGGGCTGGGTCCATGTGATCAGCGCCGTCTCCGGGATTTGCCAGAAGGTGATCGAAGGATCCGCGGGCGTGTGGCTCGACCACCAAAGCCTGGTGGTGATAGTCGAGCGCGACGAGCACTCCTGGCTGGCTGTCGTGGACCTCGACAACCCGCAGCCCCGCGCCTTCGGCCCGGTCGATGGTGACGTCCTCGACCCCGATCTTCTCGACGACGGGAGGATCCTGGCGACTTTTCTCCCCAAGAACGACCTCAATCGGTCAGACATCATCCTCATCGGCGCCGATGGGAATTGGGAG
>JALYNX010000355.1 GCA_030772935.1 Actinomycetota bacterium
GGATGGCATTGAGCACTTCGGAAAGATTCTCGGTGAGTTGCGCCAGTTTTCTCGCCGATCGGCTGCCCTCCTCAGCAAGGGTGTGAACCCGGACCGCCGGTATGCGGAGGAACGCGGTTTCCACTGCGGAAATAAACACCGAGAAGCCGAACAGGACCACGAGGAGGATGATCAATGGCAGATCGACGGCGAGATCCATCGTCTTACCTTTCCACCGTCAGCCCGATGTCGCCATAGGGCTCGGAGACCGGCTGGAAGACGACACCATGGTCGGTCATCCCGAATCTGGTGAGATCGACGGCAAGGTGATGCTGATTGGGAAGATGGAGAGTGAGTTGCGCTATCTCGGGCACAGCAGATATCACCGCCTCAGCCATC
This sequence comes from Actinomycetota bacterium, assembly GCA_030772935.1. Classification (GTDB taxonomy): domain Bacteria; phylum Actinomycetota; class Acidimicrobiia; order Spongiisociales; family ZC4RG35; genus JALYNX01. Next base: position 379 of record JALYNX010000355.1, read on the forward strand.
AGCCATCCTTGATGCTGCATGGAGGCCGACGGGTCGGCAAAGAACCTCTCGATCAGCGTCTGACGGGCCGATTCCCAGGTTGCCGTGGTGTCGACGGGCACCGGGTCGTATCGCCAGTCTGCCTTGATCGAAGTGGCGAGAACCCGGTTGTCCGTCTCGGGCAGCAGCGTGAACTCATCCCTGGGGAATCCGGAGAAGGCCGAGCCTCGGGTCTTGAGGACGACCAGGCCTTCGATACCGGCCCAGGTCCCGGTGTCACCTGAGCCGACCGCGACTTTCGCTGTCCTCCGCTCCGGGCCACCACCGAGAAACCCCGAGCCCGACTCCCTCTGCCAGCGGCGTTCGGCCACGTGGACGGTGGACGCGTCAACACCGGGCCGGTCGAGGAACCAGGCGCCGAGCACACCGGCGAAGCCCTCGAGGTCCCGCCCCAGGTGCTCCTGGGCCATGGCGTAAACTGTGTTCTTCATGGTGTCTGTGGGGAGAACCGCTCGGTTGTCGCCGGCGACATGGGCGGCGCCGACATCGCCCTGGAGCAAGACTTGCACGGTGACGTCGAAGAATTCGTCACTGGTCTCGCCTCGCTGGAGCTTGGAGACACGGATCTCCGATTTGCCCCATCGGTTCTCGCCTAGCTGGGCCACTGCTAGCTACCCCGATAGGTGGTGTATCCGTAAGGGCTGAGGAGGAGAGGCAGGTGGTAGTGATCCTGCTCTTCGTCCAATGAGACCACGATGTGGACCTGGGAATAGAAGACACCGCCAGCGTCGCCGGTGGCGAACGCCAGGCGATAGACACCGGTGAACACCGCCCCGGCCAGCATCGGGATCCGGCCGTTGACATCGGTGACACCCTCGGACATGTGCTGCCAACCGCCGTCCACAGATCGCTCGAGAGTCACGGTCATACCGGCTACAGGCCCCCCGGTCGAGGTGTCGAGGACATGGGTGCTGATCGATGTCATCTCGGATCTCCTTCGCAGAGCATTCGTCGAAGTCTGGTGGCCGTTATCGCCCTCTGCTCGCGGGAGGCGGCGGCGAGCTCTTGCTCTCTGGTGTTTCCCAACCGTGACTCTGCGATTGCCAACATCTCCGCTGCTGTCTTTCCCGATGCGTAGACGATATAGGTGAACCCGAATCGCGCCTCGTACTGACGGTTGGCCTCGGTGATCGCGTCCAATGTCGCGGTGGCCGCCTCGCGGACCCCGGACTGTTCCTGATTGGCCGTTGCGTCGCCCTTCTCCCCGATCCGGGGATGACCGGAGAAAGCCTCGAGCCAGTCATCTTCATCGAGGAGGTCGAATGCCGCTTCGGCCCCCGCAAGGACATCTTCGACGCCAGCAAACGGAAGTTTGCCGAGCATTGTCTCGACCCATGACCCCGAAGCGGAGGCCGTTGTGAAGAACCGCCTCGCTGCGGAGTCGGTCAAGGAGTTCAGATAGGCCGTTCTCTTCTCGACCACGGCCTCTCTATCCGGACGACCCAGGGCCTTGATCCGGGCCAGCCCACCATCGGGGTGGATATCGACACGCAACAGGCGGGCGTGGGTGGGAACCGGAAGCTCGAGCCGGGCCACATCGTCGGGAGTGATCGCAACCATCTCCAGGACCGTCTCCCAATCCGTTCCGTACTCGGACACGAGGATCGATACCCAACCTGGAGCGTTGCCCTTGAAGTACCGGGTATCGATGACGGCGGCCTCGATGGTTCCGGGCATCCCCAAGCGCAGCTCGACCCAGTCGTTGCCAGGTCCCCTGCGTCGCTTGGTCTCCCAGCCATCCCACATCCCGAGAGGCTCGGTGGGCCGGAGCAGATTCGAAGGAGGCGAATAGTGGACATCGGAGGCGTTGACCGCTTCCCCACCGACGAGCATCGACAGCAGATCGACCGGATCCGGATCGGGGCATACCTGGGCTCGGGATGGAATCGGGGTTCCCTCGACCCTGAGTCGGGCCACACCGCCGTCGGGGAAGATATTGAGTCTCAGGTATCCGAAACGATGCGGGTTACCCACCTCGAACGTGGCCCGGGAATCGCCCGAGAGCGGGGTTTGGGGGAGCACTTCCTCCCAGTCAGCATCGGCTAGATGCAAGTCGTCGTCGTCTCCACAACCTTCCAGGGAGAAGGACTCGGCATAGTTGCCGGTGAAGAAGGAGGTGTCCACAGTCACCTCCTCGATCCGTCCCGGCACCCCGAGGGCGATGACACACCAGTCGTGACCGGGCTCGCGCCGTCTCCGGGTTTCCCAGCCATCCATCCACTTCCCTCGATCGGTGTACTCCGTGTTCGAGACCGGCTCGCCGGGCGAGATCAAATTCGAGGCATGGGCGAAGAACTCGTCGTTGAACTCGACGATCCGCCCTCCAACTGCGCTCGATATCAGGTCGACCATCCACGCTCCAGCATCCTGCCTCCAAACCCGACGACCCCCGACTCAGGGGTGTACAGAGTCTGCCCGCCCAGTGTCACCATCTCCACTTTCCCCCGAAGTCGCATCCCCTCGTATGGGGTGAGGGGGTGGCGATGCTCCAGCCCTGCGCCCACCACCTCGGTCGAGCCGTCGGGATCCCAGACCACGAAATCGGCGTCCCTCCCCACTTCGATCGCCCCCTTCCGCTCGAGCCCGGCAAGACGGGCCGGAGCCGCGGCCAGCCATTCGACGAGACGCTCGGGCCCAAGACCTCTGCGGCTTGCCTCAGACCAGGTAGCCGGCAGCCGGATTTGGAGCGAGCTGATGCCCCCCCACGCGGCCCCGAAGTCCCCGGTGTCCACGGCTTTGAGCTCGGGCGGGGACGGGGAATGGTCCGAGACGATCATGGCCAGCGTGCCGTCTGCGAGCGCCTCCCACAGAGCCTCACGATGCTCTCCACCCCTTATCGGGGGGGCGCATTTGTACTCGGTGGCACCCGGCCCAATCTGATCGGCAGTGAAGGTCAGATAGTGGGGGCAGGTCTCGCCGCTCACCTCCGGCCCAGCGCCACGGAGCACCTCCGCCGCGTCACCCGAAGACACGTGGAGGACGTGGATATGCCCTCCGGTCCTGGCAGCCAGGGAGACGGCGGCGGCCACAGCCTCACCCTCACATTCGGATGGACGTGACTCGAGATAGGCGTCGTAGCTGCGTGGATCGCCAGTCATGGCATGTAGGCGCGCCGGATCCTCGGCATGGAGCAGCAACGGGACCCGGAGCCGGGCCAATTCGGGAAGGGCGGCCTCCAACCCGTCGACAGTCATCGGCGGGAACTCCGGCACTCCGGAATCAACGAGGAACGACTTGAAACCGCATACTCCTGAGTCGACCAGGCTCTCCAACCAGGGCTCCGAGCCCGGAATCAGACCACCCCAGAAGGCAACGTCGACCGCGATCGCACCTTCGGCGGCTGCCCTCTTGGCGGCAAGGGCCTCGGGGTCCACCGTTGGGGGGATCGAATTGAGTGGCATGTCGACGATCGTGGTCGTGCCCCCGACTGCGGCCGCCCTGGTCGCTGATCGAAATCCTTCCCAGCCCGCCCTGCCCGGATCATTCACGTGGACATGAGAATCGACGAGACCGGGCATGACCACCAGATCCCCGAAGTCGTCGTGAGCCGGCCCGTCTCCGATCTCGACAATGCGACCGTTCTCGTGGCGGACAGTGGCCGGTCGCAGGCCGTCGGGCAGGATCACACTCCGGCTGCGGAAGGAAGGCACTGACCGAACCTAATCCGATCCGACACCCCTGATCGCTCCACTCTCACTGTCAGTACACTTTGACCGCGGAGAAGGGTGGCTATGAGGCTGCGCGCTCGGGTGTTCCCAATTTCGATCGTGATTTCGATGACCCTGGTCGCGTGCGCCACTGCGGACAGCGTCGACGACGAGACCACATCGCCCACTGAGCCGGGGGCAACCGGAACCACCAACGCAGCAGGTCAGCCTGAAGTCAGCGCCCCCGAAGGCTGTGAGCCTGCCGACGACGGCGTTGCTTGGAGGGACGACGCCACCGTCACCCTCGAGCAGATCTCCTCCGAAGACGGGGTCGAGGTCTACGCCGCCGAATACCCGCTCCCCGGGCCAACGGAAGGTCTCTGGTCACAGTGGGGTCAAGGGATCGCCCTCGGTGACGGACGACACATCTCGGCGGTGGGCGACCATCTCGGTGCCGACGCCAACTCCCACTTCTTCGTATATGACTCCGAACAGAGAAGTCTCAGCCGCTTCGGCGATGTCCTCTCGGTGGTGCCTCACGAGGACGGAGCCTTCGGCTACGGGAAGGTCCACGCCCAAATGGTCATGGACGGGTGCGGATCGATTTGGGCCGCCACCTATTGGGGAACCCGGGACGCACTGACCTACGAGGACGGTTATGAAGGCGATCGGCTGCTCGAGATCGAACCGGGCGCCCAAACCATCAGCGATCGAGGGGCGTTCGCAGGAGAATACGGCACGCCCACGATGACGATCACGGGCGATGCAAGGACCCTGGTGGCCGGCTCGGTCGATGTCGAGTCGAGCGAGCCCGATCGAGGGCTGCTGACTGTCTACGACACCGCAACCAGGCAGACCGTCAACCAGATCGACGATCCGCGCCAGGAAGGGTTCAGAGCCCTAGGAATCGACCCGGTGTCTGGTGGTGTCTTCTACGCGATCGGTGATGACCAATTGGCAGCGCTCGACCCGGCGTCGGGTGAGCTCGTCGACCTCGATGTGACCCTTCCCGGCTTGTGGCTGCGGTCCGTGACCCGACCAGCGCCTGACGGCACCGTGTTTGGGGCAGCCGACGACGAGCCGGGCCTGTTCTCGATCTCCCCCTCCGGTGAGTTGACCGACCTCGGAGACCCTGGCGGGAGCACCACATCAATCGCAATGACCCCAGACGGGTCCCGGATCTTCTGGATGCCGGAGGCGCACGGTGGTGCTTGGGAGATAGGCGCCGTGGTCAACTCGATGGATACCGCGACCGGTGAGATATCCGAGGTGACCTCGCTTCTCGAACCATTCGAGGAGCTGGGGCTGCTGCCCGGCGGCACCTACTCGGTCGTGTACGACAACGGACGCCTGATCCTCGGGGTGAACGCCTCTCCCTTGGATGACGACTCCGGGTTTGGCACCGTGGTCCTGGTGGTCATCGAAGGCGTATGAACCAACGTCTGGCGCTCGTTCTCGCCGTGTTGGTCATCGTCTCATGCACTTCGGGCAGCTCATCCACCAACTCGAGCGGACCGGGTCCCACTGACGATTCCGGCAGCGGATCGACCCCGACGCCGAGCAGCGGTGGGTCTGAGTCTCCGGGGAGTCTGACCTGTTGGACTGCTCCCGCATCGGGGACACCCGGCGAGATCCTGTTCGAAGACGTAACCGAGGAAATGGGACTCGTCGAGCCACTGGTCGGCATGTACGGGCATTCGGCAGCCTTTGGGGATGTCAACGGAGACGATTACCCCGATCTGGCAGTGGGGACCTTCGCCGACCGCGAGCCGGAGGCGTATCAACTGCGTGGGGCGGATGGCCCCAATCCCGATCAATTGCTGTTGAGCCAACCTGCGCTCGTAGCCGAAACCGGGTGGAGCACCGAGTTGGGCCGGACCTCGGGTGCCGTGTTCGCCGATCTGGACGGCGACGGTGACCAGGACTTCCTCGTCATCCGCCACGCAGGGCGTTCCGCCGACTCGGAGACCCCGAGTCGTCTCTACGAGAACGTCGACGGAGCCCTCCAGACGCACAGCGAGGT
>JALYNX010000356.1 GCA_030772935.1 Actinomycetota bacterium
CATCTATGCCGATGAAGCCCTCCATATCGCAGGGATCCACCCCCTCCGACCAGGCAATTCACTGTCATTTTCCGAGCTGGAACTTCTGAGGGCTGCGGTGGGCAAGGTGCTGGCGACCGCAATCGACAACGGCGGGACCAGCCTCGATGACCTTGCATATCTGCTCCCCGACGGCAGGGCGGGGGAGAATCTCGACCGCCTCCTGGTCTACGGCCGAACCGAGCTTCCCTGTGCCGTTTGTGGCACGCCAATCGAGCGCCTGGTGATACGGGGCCGGTCGAGCCATTTCTGCCCTTCCTGTCAGCCGATCACCCCATGAACCAGAAGACAGTGCGGGCCGTGGTCAGCGGCAGAGTCCAACAGGTGGGGTTCCGCCAGAGCTGTCGACAGATGGCGAGGTCGCTCGGTCTGGTGGGCTGGGTCCAGAACCTGACCGACGGTCGGGTCGAGGTTCTGGCCCAGGGCGAAGCCGAGCAACTCGACAGGTTGGTGAGCTGGCTGTGGACCGGTCCGGCGAGCGCTTGGGTCACCGGCGTCGAGTCCGAGCCGGTGTCGGGAGATCAGACGCTGAGGGACTTCTTCATCCACGCCGATCCCAGTAAGAGCCGCTGAGCCGCCCTTCGCTGTTAGCCTGAGCCGATAATCACAGTCGTGTCATTTGCCAGGAAATCACTGTGTATTTGAAGTCGCTCAAGCTCGTCGGATTCAAGTCCTTCGCCGACCGGACCCAGCTCGAGTTCCGCCCCGGGGTCACGGTGATCGTGGGGCCGAACGGCTCGGGTAAGTCGAACCTGGTCGACGCGCTCTCCTGGGTGCTCGGCACGCAATCCACCAAGACCCTTCGCACCGGGAAGATGGAGGATGTCGTTTTTGCCGGCACCGCCACCCGGCCCGCCCTGAACCGCGCCGAGGCGGTGCTGGTGATCGACAACGCAGAGCGTCGTCTTCCGTTGGATCTCGATGAGGTTGCCATTGCCCGACGTCTCTATCGGGACGGATCGAGTGACTACGAGATCAACGGCGTCAATTGCCGGCTGCTGGACATCCAGGAGCTTCTGAGCGACTCGGGAGTGGGACGGCATCAGCATGTGATCATCGGGCAAGGTCAGATCGACTCGGTGCTCAATGCATCTCCTGAGGATCACCGGGCAGTGATCGAGGAGGCCGCCGGGATCCTCAAACATCGGAGACGCAAGGAGAAAGCCGAGCGCCGGTTGGAACGAACCGATGAAGACGTCCTTCGCCTCCAAGACCTACTCGGGGAGATCGAGCGTCAATTGCGCCCGCTGCGCCGCCAGGCTCGGGCTGCTGCGAGCTACGACGGGCTCCGCAACGAGGTCCGGTCGCTGCGGCTCTACTTGTCGGGTCTGACCCTGCGCGAGTTGGACGAGGAGATGGTCAGCGCTCGCGAGGAGCATCGCAGGCTCACCACCGAGGTCACGGCCGATGAAAGCGGCGTAGTCGGAATCGGCGACCGGGTCAGTGGTCTGAGCACTCGGGCCTCGAATCTCGGAAGTGAGCTCGAACGTGACACCGGAGCGGCCGCCCTGCTCGAGACCACGGCCGAGCGGCTGCGGCGAATGGCTTCGGTCGCCCATGAGCGGAGTCGGGCTGCTTCGGGAAGGCTTCAGGCGACCATCGAGCGCCGGACCGATCTGGAGAGCGAGCTGTCCTCGATTCGCGCCGAGCTTGGCGGAATGGAATCAGCGGCCGCCGAGGCGGCCAGCGAGGCCGATGCCCGTGAGGCGCGGTTCAGGCGCTTGGAGGACGAGGAGCGGGTGATCGCCACCCAGAATGCTTTGTCCGCTGAGGGCGCGGTGGCAGCGGTTCGAGGGGAGTTGAGTGTTCTCGAGGCGGCAGGGATTCGTGACGACCGCGAGTTGGAGGCGATCTCCCACCGGCTCGACGTGGTGGACGGCCAAATTCGCGACGAAACCACCGGAATAGCCAGCCTCAACGAGGAAGTGCGCTCGATCGACGAGACCGTCGTCAAGTTCCAGACTGTGTTCGACCTGGCGACCCGCCGTCGCGGCACCGATCAGGAGGCGTGGTCTAGGGCCGAGGAGGATCTCATCGAGGCCCGCCTCGCTGTCGCCGCCGCCAGGGCCAGGGTGGAAGCAGTGACCGCGGCGTTGGCCGGCCGTTTCGACCGGGAGGCGCGGCGATCGATCGAAGCCGCGCCGGGGGCGATGGGGAGCTTGATTTCGTTACTCGACATCCCAGCCGGTCTGGAGGCCGCGGTCGACGCCGCGCTGGGTCGCTGGGCCGATGCGGTGGCGTTCGACGGAGTCGGATCACTCCAGGAGGCGGTCGAAGCGGTGAAGTCTTACGGCGGCGGGGGTGTGCCTGTTGTCGCCACGGTTAGCCGGGAGTCGGGGTCCGCACAATCGGTGGCGCGGGGAGCAGGCGTCGAGGCTCTCCTCGACCGG
>JALYNX010000357.1 GCA_030772935.1 Actinomycetota bacterium
GCGGTTGCAATGTGGGATGGTGGCGGCCCGGCACCGAGAGATGTGCTGGTCGAACAGGTCAGAGACTGCGAAGGCCTGCTCTCGATGCTCGTGGACACAATCGACACCGAGCTCCTCGACAGCGCCCCGAACCTCCGCGTGATCTCCCAGATGGCGGTCGGTCTCGACAACGTGGATCTGGAGGCGTGCGCGGGCAGAGGCATCCGCATCGGTCACACGCCGGATGTGCTGACCGAGACGGTGGCCGACACCGCCTTCGCCCTCATGGCGGCAGCGGTTCGAAGGTTGCCCGAGGGCGCCGCGATCGTCCGGGAGAATCGATGGGGGATTTGGGATCCATGGGCCAATTTGGGTGGCGATCTCCACGGATCGACACTCGGGATCGTCGGCATGGGTCGAATCGGCCAGGCTATCTCCAATCGCGCCCGCGGGTTTGCGATGGATGTCGTCTACGCCTCGACCCGGGACAAGAACCTCCCCGATGCGAAGCGTCTTCCCCTGGACCGTCTTCTCGCTCAGGCCGACCTGGTCGTCCTCTGCGCGCCCCTGACTCCCGAAACCAGGCACCTGATCGGCAGCACCGAGTTGGAGTCGATGAAAAACACGGCTCACCTGATAAATATCGCCCGCGGCGGCCTCGTCGACACCGAAGCCCTGGTCGACGCCCTGCAGAGAGGTGTCATAGGCGGCGCTGCGTTGGATGTCACCGACCCCGAGCCGCTCCCGGTAGGGCATCCACTCTTGGCACTGGAGAACTGTCTCATCGTTCCTCACATCGGGAGCGCTTCGATCAAAGCCAGAAGGGGGATGGCCCGACTCGCCGTCGACAACCTCATTGCCGGGCTCGCCGGTGGGCCTATGCCCGCGGAGTTCACTCCTTCTCGGGGAAGATGACGAGGAGACACCCGGCCGATATCGAGATGTCGGCTACCGGCGACCGCATCACGTTGCTCACTCCCCGGGTCGAGCCCGGCACGAGATAAGCGTCGCTCAGATCCCATTGCAGGCCCCTGGTGGTTATCCCCTCGACGCTCCCACCGACCGGGAGCAGGGTCACCAACGCCCCCACATCTCCGTGGACCATTCGTCTTTGCCTGACCACGTGGCTACGAGACCGACTCGACACCCAGTCGATCTCCTCCACGGCTTCCCATCGGGTCGAACAGATGAGGCCGGCGTTGGCCAGCTCGTGGTCGTGTCTGCCCCCGGTGCCGCCGACTATGACCAGCCGGCCTGGATCCTCTCTGATCGCGAGCTCCATGGCGAGATCGAGATCGGTCTGATCCTTGTCGACGGGGTATCGCTCGACGATCACATGCTCGGGGAGCGGTGAGGTGATGATCGAATCCATGTCGCCCACCACAACATTCACGTGGTACCCCAGCGAGACTGCCGCTTCGTAGCCGCTATCGGCGGCCACCACCATGTCCGGCACCGGAAGGTCCTGGGCCAGCTCTGGCCGGAGAGGGTCACCCCCGGCGAAGATGAGCACAGTGTCCACTGAGAATGACAAAATCGTCTTACGCGCGCTTTCGCGGGTAAGAGCTGACCTTCAAGTAGAGGTTGACAGTTGGCTTGCCCATCTCCTGTTGGGGAAATCCGGTGTAGCCGGCGGAGACCGTGCTCATTCGATCACCACCTCCAACGAGGCTTCGGCCTTGCGCAGGCTGTTTTCCACGTCGTCGGGGTCGGTGGCTCGGGCGTAGACAAACCCGAGATACCGGTCGCCTTCGGGGGGAGGCTCAACGATTCGCCCGGGCCGGATGGTCACGTCGATCCCGGTCACATGGGGCAACTGCCGCACCGCGTCGATGTTGCGGATCTCGACGAATCGACCCGGTTTCGGGATCGGGATCATCAGCACTCCGCTCGCCACCGACTCGCGGTGCAGCTCAGGCTTGTCGATGCCGAGGGCGTTGCGGAGGATCAGTGTCTCCAAGGTGGTGCCCATGAGCCCGAAGTTCAGGCTCTTCGAGCACAGACCGCCGATGGAGCGGGCGGCCACTTCGATGACTCTCACCTCTGCTCCGGCGACCATGAGCTCGACGTGCACCGGCCCATGGCTGATGCCGATCGCATTGAGGGCCGCCTGCGCCACCCGTTCGCATTCCAGGGCGCTCGCTACCGGGAGACGGGAGGGGGTGACCAGGATCGTCTCCGGGAAGAATGGGCCGGCGCCGGCGTCTGGCTTGTCGAAGATGGCGAGGACCGTCAGCACCCCGTCGCTGACGATTCCCTCGACCGCCACTTCCACACCTGACATATAGGACTCGATCACCACCTGAGCCGAAGAGCCGGCGATACGACGCAATCGGTCCATGTGAGGTATCAGGTCCTCGGGATGATCCACTCTGATCACTCCCTGGCCCGCCGCACGATCCACCGGCTTGATCACGAGCGGGTAGCCGATCGAGGCGGCCGCCGTCAGGGCGTCGTCATCAGGGCCGATCACCACAAACCGGGGTTGGGGGACTTCGGCCGCGGCCAGGGCCTGGCGCTGTGCCCCCTTGTCCCTCGTGGCAGCGGCGGCTTCTGGGGTGTTGGAGCGTAGACCGAGGGTCTGGCCGGTGAGGGCGGCAACGACCACGCCGGCGTCGTCGGCCGCCACCACACCGTCGATGGCCACCCGGTCACCAAGGGCCACGATGGCCGCGGCAGCCAAGGCCGGGTCGGAGCAGTCGATCTGGAGGTATCCGTCCCCCATATCGATCGGAGGGGGGCTCTCTGAGGCGACGATCAATCCGACTCCCAGGGCCTGGGCCGCGGCAACGAAGTCGGCTGCCCGGTAGGTGGTGCTGGGGAGGACGACTACGGCGGTCGGCATGGGCTTTCTCGTGGCGGCCATTACCATCCTCGCAGATGTCCGAACTGACCGCGATCAGCATCGCGCCCGATGCCCTCGAGATGATCCAGCAGCTGCGTGACCAGGAGCCTGGGGAAGGCGAGTTCGCGTTGTCGATCGAGGTCACCGGGTTCCGTGGCCCGCAATTCACCTATGAGCTGGCCTTTGTGGCGCTCGCGGACAAGAAGGACGCCTGGGTTGTGGAGCGCCATGGCGATCTTGCGGTGATCTTCCCTGAAGACGACATTCCCAAGCTCGAAGGCGCCTCGCTCGACCTCACCGCCGAGGGCCTGGCAATGAACAACCCGAACAGCCCCTCTTCGCCGGCGATGTCCGCGGTTCAGGGCGATCTCACCGGTCCGTTGGTCGATCAAGTGCAACAGGTCCTCACTGAACAGGTCAACCCTGCGATCGCGGCCCACGGCGGCGGCGCTGAGCTGGTGTCGGTGGATGGGACCATCGCCTACCTCCGCTTGTTCGGTGGATGTCAGGGATGTGGGCTGGCCCAGGTCACCCTGAAGCAGGGGATCGAACGAACGCTGCTCGAAGCGATACCCGAGCTGACCCAGGTGGTGGATGTGACCGATCACGCCTCCGGTGAGAACCCGTACATCGAGAGTCAGAAGAAGTAGCCGAGCCGAACTGCTGGAGGGAGGCATCTTGAGCGGACCGGTTCAACCGCTCGACGCCACAGTCGAGCAAGGCCCGCTGGCACACATCGAGGTCAGACAGGGCCGTTCCGCAACCGTCGGCGCCACCACGGTGACCCGGATTCTGCCCACCAAGGGCCGCCGCACCATCGGCCCCTGGTGTTTCGTGGACCTGATCGTCCCCCCGGACTTCGATGACCCCAACCCGCTCGAGATCGGCCCCCACCCCCACACCGGCCTGGCCACCGTGACCTGGCTCATGGAGGGATCGGCGCTCCACACCGACTCCCTCGGAACCGAGCAGCCGATCCACCCCGGTCAGCTCAACCTGATGACGTCCGGTCGTGGAATTGCCCACGCCGAGTTGGGGACCAAAACAGGCATTCAAGGGCTGCAGATGTGGCTGGCCCTGCCCGAAGAAACCCGGCACGGGGCGTCCCGCTTCCAGCATGTCGCCGAGCTCCCGATTGCTGAGTTCGCAACGGCTGAGGCGACTCTGATGGTCGGCTCCTTGGATGGTGTCGAGTCGCCGGCCCTGGTTGACACCCGGATGGTGGGCGCCGACATCAGCGCCCGGCGGGGGTTGTTGGAGATCCCGTCCCAGCCCGACTTCGAGTACGGGGTGGTTCCCATCGACCGCAAGATCAAAGTGGGGGACGACATCGTCGAGCCGGGGTGGCTGGCCCTGGTGCCTCCCGGCGGTGAGGTGGTTCCAATCGAGGTCGCCGCTGACACTGCCCGGTTGGTGCTACTCGGCGGCGAGCCCCTGGGAGAGCCGATCGAGATGTGGTGGAACTTCGTTGCCAGGTCCAAGGATGAGATCGCCGCCGCCTGGCGCGCCTGGCAAGCCCACGACGAGGACTGGTTTGGACCGGTGCCCTCCAAACTGTCACGCATCGACGCCCCAATGCCGCCGTGGCTTCCGGCGGACTGAGGCGAAGGACGCCGTGGGATTCACTCGGGAACAGCTCGAGGCGTTCAGAGGGAGCACGCTCCCCGACCTCCTCGGCCCCGATGTCAGGCTGCTTTTCGTGGGAATCAATCCTGGGCTATGGACCGCCGCCACTCAGACCCATTTCTGTCACCCGTCCAATCGCTTCTACCCGGCATTGCGCAAGTCGGGGCTGATCGACCTGGATCTCGACACCAATCTGGGCATGACGGATGACCAGAGGGGCGATTTCCTGTCTCGGGGAATGGGGATCACCAATCTGGTCAGACGAGCCACGGCTCGGGCCTCGGAAATCGGCGCGGACGAGTTGCGTCAGGGCGCTGATCGACTCCAGGCCACCATCGCGAGGCTGCACCCCAAAGTGGTGGCAGTCGCCGGCGTGACCGCCTATCGGACCGCTTTCGCCCAACCAACTGCGGTACTCGGTCGTCGGGAGTCCGACGTCTCTGGGGCACAGATCTGGGTTGTTCCCAATCCTTCGGGTCTCAATGCTCATGAGACGACTGACTCCCTGGCCCATTGGTTCCGCGACGTGGGCAAGGCGGCCGGCCTGCTGTGACCGAGCCGACACCCCGTCAGGTCCTTTATGCGTTGGTGGCCGGAGGCTTCTTCATAGTCGTCCTGGCCTTAATCGTCTGGACAGGCTTCATGGGGGTGGTCTCGATCTCGTGGACGTTGACCATGGCCGCTCTCTGGCTGATACTGGCTCTCTGGTCGGCCTTCAACTGGAAACAGACTTTCCGTGTGTTGCTGTTCTCCATCGGGCTGTTCCTGTTCTGGGGCGTGGCAACAGTGCTCATCGTCAAGTCATGATCGGGGGCCGGCCCTCGAGCCCCACTCGGGAAGGCCTGGTCAGGGAGAACCTGTCGTTTAGCATCACCCTGCGTGACGAGTGAGGTATCAGCTCAGGAGTCATCGACCACGGAGACGATCAGGAGGATCGGCCCTCCGCTCGTCGTTGCGTCCATTCTCGGCTCGACGATGGGGATCGTCGTGGCTCAGTTCCTCGACGACCTCGGTGACGCCCTACTGGCGATGATCCTCGGCGGCGATGCCGTCGTCTTCAACAATCACGTGACTCTCAGCGGGGTCAGCGACCTGGCCTGGGCCGGCGGTTTTGCACTGTGTCTGATAGTCGGGTTCCTCATGCTCTTCGCCTACCCCACGGCCCGCGGGCACGGAACGGCTCGGCTCGCCCTGCTCTGGATG
>JALYNX010000358.1 GCA_030772935.1 Actinomycetota bacterium
GGCCTCAGAGCCCGGGCACGAACCGCAGGCTCGGTGCCATGGTTACGCTCAGGACCGGTCATGACTCGTGGCGGCTCCCCTCCTGGATCGAGATCAACGCTGGTCGAGTCCGCTGCTCGATTCGTAATCACTTCCCTCCAGGCCCAGGCCGATCCGGGGAAGGCGGTCGGGATGCAGGCCTATATGAAGACCGAGATGCCTTTCTACGGCGTGCAGACACCGGCCCGATCCCAGATCCTCCGTGAGCTGGCCCGTGACTTCCCACCCGGTGATCGTGACGACTACGAAGCCCTGGTTCTCGGGCTCTGGAACCTCCCCCATCGTGAGGAGAAGTACCTAGCTCTTGGTGTCGCTGGGCACTTTCGGGATTTTGTCGACACCGCGTCGCTTCCGCTCTATCACCGTCTGATCGTCGAAGGAGCGTGGTGGGACATCGTCGACGAAGTCGCCACCCATCTCGTCGGCCATCTGGTCGTGCATCATCCGGCGGAGGCCTGGCCCGAGGTTGACAGCTGGATCAATGACGCCGACATGTGGCTGCGACGCAGCGCAATCATTTGCCAGGTCGGAGCCAAGGAGAAGACCGACACCACGCGACTCCTCGCATTTTGTGAGGCTCGGCTCGAGGAGAAGGAGTTCTTCATCCGCAAGGCGATCGGATGGGCTTTGCGTCAGCACGCCAGGATCGATCCAGAACTGATTGCTCGTTTTGTCGAGAAATATCGGGATCGGCTTTCCGGCCTCAGCTACCGCGAGGCGACCAAGCACATCCAACACCTGATTCGATGAGCACCATCGATCCCATAACCCTCGAGGTCGCCCGCAACCGGTTCGCATCGGTGGCCGACGAGATGGGAATCGTGCTCCGTCACACCTCCCTCTCTCCGAACATCAAAGAGCGAGCCGACTGTTCGGCGGCGATCTTCAACGTCGACGGCGAGATGCTGGCCCAGGCCGAGCACATCCCGGTCCATCTCGGTTCGATGCCCGAGTCGGTCGCCGCCTGCCTCCGTCGCTTCGACCCCGAGCCGGGATCCCAGTACGCCGTCAACGACCCGTTCGCCGGGGGCACCCATCTCAACGACCTCACCTTGGTGGCCCCGGTCTTCGTGCGTGGGGAGCATGTCGGCTGGGTAGCCAACCGCGCCCACCACGCCGACGTCGGTGGGGAGGCGCCCGGTTCGATGCCGGCACATGCGGTCACGGTGGATCAGGAAGGGCATCGAGTGTCCCCGACGCTGGCCGTGTCCAACGACCGGTGGGTTGAGGGATTCAGTGAGCCCTTCGTCAGCGCATCGCGCACTCCATGGGAGCGTTGGGGCGACCTCGCCGCCCAGATCGGCGCCAACGCCGTCGGAGCGAGGCGCTTGTCGGAATTGGTAGGCAACGAAGGCTTGGAGACGTTCTTCGCCGTTGGCTCCGCCCTTCTCGACTACGGCGAGCGTCGAATGACTGCAGCGCTTTCTGCCCTTCCCGATGGCGTCTTCGAGTTTGTGGATCACATGGAGCACCGTGCCCGGGATGTTGCAATCAGGGTTCGGATCAGCATCGACGGGCAAAGCCTCACCGCCGATTTCAGCGGGAGTGACGAGCAGGTGGCGTCCAACTTCAATGCCGTGGAAGCCGTCACCCGCTCCTGTCTCTATTACGCGGTTCGGGTCGCCACCGACCCCACCATCCCCGCCAATGGAGGCTGTTATCGACCGCTGGCGCTCGTCGCCCCTGAGGGGTCGATCGTGAATGCTCGATTCCCGGCTGCGGTGGCGGCGGGCAATGTCGAGACCTCGCAACGGATCGCGGATGTCCTCCTCGGTGCGCTGGCCCAGGCAGCTCCGGACCGGGTGCCCGCCGCCTCCCAGGGCACCATGAACAACGTCTTGATCGGGAACGACGAATTTGCCTACTACGAGACGGTGGGTGGAGGTCAGGGCGGCCGACCGGGGAAGGCCGGCCAGTCGGGAATTCAAACCGGGATGACCAACACCGAGAACACCCCCATCGAATCCCTCGACACCCACTATCCGTTCCGGGTGGAGAAATACACCCTGCGTCGGGGCAGCGGAGGCGCCGGCCGATTCCCCGGCGGCGAAGGCATACAACGTGACATCGTGTTCGAGACCGCTGCCACCCTGTCGTTGATGGGTGAGCGGAGACGTAATCGGCCTTGGGGTCTGGCCGGGGGCGAGCCCGGTGAGCCCGGTGAGGATTGGCTGGTTCGGGATGGGGAACGCACCCGGCTTCCGGGCAAGACCACCATCGAGGTCGAGCCCGGGGATCGACTGGTGGTTCTCACCCCGGGCGGGGGCGGCTGGGGGACACCCTGAACTAGGCCGTTGTCCCCCCTTTCCGAAGGGGGGACCGTTTGAGCGCAGCGAAGGCGAGGGGGGTTTGCCCCTATCGTTCTGCTCGATGTCTCTGATCTCGGATCTCGAACAACTGCTCGGTGCCGACCGGGTGCTCCACGAGCCGTTGGAGCTCTATCTCTACTCCAAAGACGCCTCGTCCCTGGTGCGTGGTGATCCCAACTGTGTGGTCTTCCCCCGGTCGACCGAGGAAGTGGCCGGCATTGTGAAGCTGGCCGAGGCCCATCAGGCGCCGGTGGTGGCCCGCGGGGCGGGGACCGGTCTCACCGCGGGAGCCAGTCCCACCGATGGCGGGATCGTCCTCTCCACCACATCGCTCAACTCCGTGGACATCGATCCGGAGAACAGTGCGGCTTGGGTCGGCGCAGGTGTCATCAATCTCGATCTCACCAGGTCCGCGGCGCCTTTTGGTCTCCAATTCGCCCCCGATCCGTCGTCACAATCGGCTTGCACCGTCGGGGGCAACGTGGCCAACAACAGCGGGGGCCCGCACTGTCTGGCCGAGGGCAGCACCACCAGCCATGTCTTGGGGCTGGAGGTCGTCCTCGCCGGAGGCGAGGTGATGATCCTGGGCGGGCTGGCGCCTGACAACCCCGGTCTCGACCTCAAAGGTCTCATCGTCGGCTCCGAAGGCACACTGGGAGTGGTGACTCGGGCGCTGGTGAGGCTGATCCCTGTCGACCCCGACGTGAGAACTCTGCTCATCGACTTCGACCGAGTCGAGGACGCCTGTGGCACAGTTTCCGACATCATCGCCGCTGGGTGTGTGCCGGCAGCCCTCGAGATGATGGACCAGCGGATGATGCAGGCCGTCGAGAACTGGCTCCA